>JAYVMJ010000400.1:0-7968 GCA_043759025.1 Verrucomicrobiota bacterium
GATCACCCTTCGACGCACGAGCCCAACGGCCACTCAGCCATCTCCGGGCACAAATCCTCCCGATCGCATCACAGTTGTTTTTCAAGATCCCGATAACTTCACCGACATCCGGGAGAGCCATTCCAACATGAACAGCACGGCTGATCTGGAGGAATTGCGCGACTTTGTCCGAAAAACCGTCGAATCGCGCCTCGCCGCCGGCACCACGCTCACAATTACATTTCTGGATCTGGATTTCGCCGGAGAAATCCGCCCCGACAAGGACAACATCCGTGTGATGACGGACGTAACCCCACCCCGCGCCCAGCTAAAATTCGAACTTCGCGGTGCCAACGGTGAGATGCTCAAAGAGGGAGAGCGGAAACTCAGTGACATGAACTATCAACAATCTGTCTCCCACATGGGCCGCAACGATCCGCTTTCCTATGAAAAGCAATTACTCAAGGACTGGATCACACGCGAATTTAGCTCGAAATCATAACCCAGGCAGTTGCGCCTGACACCAGTGCGACTTCGCGCGACAGCCATGTTTTCCCTGCTTGGTTGAGCGGCACTTTGCCGGGCATCCAAGGTCAAATTCTCTATGAAAACGTACCCTATACTCTCCCTCGCCGCCGGGCTGCTCGCGAGCACCGGCTTTGTCAGTCACGCCACGGCCGCCACCACCAAAACAAACGATGTCGTCACCGTGGTTTTCCAGGATCCCGATAAATTCACCGACGCACAGGAAAGCCACACCGGCTTCACCAGCACCGCATCGCTCGAAGAACTCCGCGACTACGTCCAGCAAACCGCGGCGCCCCTGATTCCGCACGGCAGCAAATTGGCGGTGACTTTCATCGATCTCGATTTCGCCGGCATGATCCGCCCGGACAAGGATAACATTCGCGTGATGACGGGGGTCACCCCTCCACGCGCACACGTCAAGTTCCAGCTCGTCGACGCCGCGGGCCAGACGCTCAAGGAAGGCGAGCGACGACTCTCCGACATGAACTATCAGCAGACCATTCACGTGCAGGGCCGGAACGATCCACTCGTTTACGACAAACAGCTCCTGCAAGACTGGCTCAAACAAGAATTCACTCGAACGAAATAAACTCAATCCGGTCCCTGGCCTGAAAGCGGACGGTGAGCACCGTCCGCTTTTTTTGCGCCCGAACGGCGCGAAACAGTGATGGACGCGCCCTCTGTCTGCGGATAAAAAATTTCGCAGCGATGCCTCCTTTAAAAAAAATCCCGGCCTCCTCCAACGCAGCAAGGGCTCCCCGCAAAAGTCCTGTTTCCACGAAAATCACTTCTTCTGCGACGGCGCCCCTTTCGACGGAGACGGTCACACCGCTTTACGACTGGCTGCAAAATCGCGGCGCTGGTGTGCTGCTTCATCCCACTTCCTTGCCCGGCGACCAGGGTTGCGGCGTATTCGATGCGCACGCGATCCGCTTCCTCGATTTTCTCCAAGCCTCGGCGATAAAGTATTGGCAGGTCTGCCCGCTCGGCCCGACTGGTTACGGCGATTCGCCCTACCAGTGTTTTTCCGCCTTTGCCGGCAATCCCTACCTGATCGATCTGGCCGCCTTGGTTAAATTCAACTTGGTGACTGTGAGCGAACTCGCGGAATTCACCCACCTCTCCGCAGACCACGTGGACTACGGACAACTCTACCGCTTGAAGCCACGCCTGCTCGATTCGGCTTACGCCAAGTTCAAGCAATCCAAAGTCACGCTGCCCTACGGCGATTTCGAGAAATTCTGCCGCCGACAAGCCCACTGGCTCGACGCCTATGCGTATTTCCGCGCGCTGAAGGATTATTTCAATGGAATCGTCTGGTGGGACTGGCCCGCTGAGGTCCGCGATTACCAGCATGCCGCCAAATCGCCCCTGCGCACGCAACTGGCCGACGCCATCGCCTCCTACCAATTCAGCCAGTACCTCTTCTTCGGCCAATGGGCGGATATCCGGGCTGCCGCCCGCACGCGCGACATCGAAATCATCGGCGATCTCCCCATCTTTGTCGCCAGCGACTCGGCCGACGCGTGGGGAAATCCGGAACTATTCGAACTCGACCCGCACACTTTTCTGCCGCTCGCGGTCGCCGGAGTGCCACCGGATTACTTCTCAGCCGACGGCCAGTTGTGGGGCAATCCGCTCTATCGTTGGGCAGCCCACCAAGCCGACGGCTACAAGTGGTGGCTGGCGCGACTGCGCGCGTCGTTCGAGCTTTGCGACATAGTCCGGATCGATCATTTCCGCGGATTCGATGCCTACTGGCGGATTCCCGCTCCGGCGACGACCGCCCGCCTCGGTGAATGGACGCCCGGGCCCGGGCTGGATCTTTTCCAGGCATTCAGTGCCACCTTCCCCGGTGCGCGGATCATTGCGGAGGATCTCGGCGTACTCACAGACTCCGTCATCAAGCTGCGCACCGACTCCGGCTTGCCCGGCATGCTCGTGCTCCAATTCGCATGGGGCAGCGACGCAAAGAACAGTTATCTGCCGCACAACGCTGTCGCCAACGCCGTTATTTATCCCGGCACCCACGACAATGACACCACCCAAGGCTGGTATAAAACCGCCGCGAGCGAAACCGAACGCGATCATCTGCGCCGCTACCTGCGGATTTCCGGCGAGGATATTGCGTGGGATTTCATCCGCACCAGCTACGCGAGCGTCGCGCGCCTCACGGTGTTTTCGCTGCAGGATATCCTCTCGCTCGACTCGATGGCGCGTTTCAACACGCCGTCACGCGCACAGGGCAACTGGCAATGGCGTTATCGCGCGCCGGTGTTGGAAAAACTTTTTCCTGGCACCGCGGAATATTTGCGCGCGCTCGCGTTGTTGTACGCACGTTGATTTTTTCCGCATCGCGCAAAAAAATTTTCGCGCGTGAAATTTCACGGATTTTTCTCGTGAAATAAATCTTCACGAAATGCAAAATTTTTCGTGCAACTGCGCGGGAATTTAACGACAATGAGATATGGCCAAGAAAAAACCCGCCAAGAAAAAGGCTGTGAAAGCCGGCAAAAAGAAGAAGTAACGTCCGCGTTACTCTCTCTCTTCCCTCAACGCCGGCTCTCTGAGCCGGCGTTTTTTCTTTTCAGGGTTCGCGCGCGTTCCGCAGAAGTAACGATCACTTCACCGCCGCCCACACGCGTTGCACGTCGTCGTGGTCTTCCAATTCCTGGAGAAACTCGCCCACCTCGGCGCGCGTCGCATCATCCAATTCGGGAAACTGCTTGGCCACGTAGCCGATTTCACTCGTGACCACCTGCCAGCCGTGCTGCTTCAGCCACACCGAGACGGCGTGGACCGCGGTTCGCTCCGTAATGAAACGTGCGCCGGTCGCTTCTGCCGGAATATCGTCATTCTCGGCGTGCGTGAGCGGGGAAAAATCATTCGCGCCTGCTTCGATGGCGACCGCTTCGAGGTCGGGCTTGGCCTCGGTCGTATGCGCCTCGACCATGCCGACGTGATCGAAGAGGAATTTATTGCTGCCGGCTGCACCAAGGACGCCTTTCTTGAATAAATTGCGGATTTCCGGCGCGGTACGCTGGTGGTTGTCCGTATAGACCTCAACGATCAGCGCGACCTTATGCGGCGCGTATCCTTCATAGACCACGTGGTCCATGACGATTTTGTCGCCACCGGTTCCGGTGCCCTTGGCGATGGCGCGCTCGATCGCGTCGCGCGTGACGTTGGCCTTGCGGGCCTTCTCGAGCACCGCGTGCAATCGCGCGTTACCTGCGGGATCGCCGCCGCCGAGTTTGGCGGCGACCGCGATTTCCTTTACCAGTTTGCCGACCGTCTGGCCCTTCTTCAGGTTGACGATCGCGCGTTTCGCATGAAGCCATTGGCGTCCCATAAGGCGGACAGGTATAGGCGGCAGAGCGGCCCGCGGGCAAGGCCGAAGCGGCGTTGATGGAATTTTGCCGTGCTTCGGCATGGCGATGATGTTAGCGGTAAAGGATGCGTCTTGCCCTGCTGCCCCGCGTTTTTGCCGCCTTGCTGGCGTTTCCCCTGTTCGTTCAAGCGATCACCCACCCGTTTCTTTGCACGGATTCCAATAGCGGCAAAGTCGCCGAAGTCTCCGCCGACGGAACCATTGTATGGGAGTATTCCTGTATCCATCCGCAGGATTGCTGGGCACTGGCCAACGGTGATTTTCTCTTTTGCCATAAAGGCGGCGCAATCGAAATGACCCGGGACAAAAAGATCGTCTGGGAATTCAAAGCCGGTGAAAACACCGAGATCCACGCCTGCCAGCCATTGCCCAACGGCAATGTGCTGGTCGTGGAAAATGGACCGTGCCGTCTCGTGGAAATCGACCGCGAGGGAAAGATCGCCAAACAGATCCAGCTGGCCCTTCCGCCCGCGTCGATCTCCATTCATGATCAGTTTCGCGGCGTCCGCAAAACCGCCGCCGGCCACTATCTTGTTTGCCGCAAGGGCGAACATCAGGTGGAGGAACTTGATGGCGGCGGCAAGAGCCTCCGCTTGATTCCCGTGCCCGGTGATGTTCACGAAGCCCTGCTCCTGCCTGATGGCCATTTATTGGTTACCTGTGGCGACGGCCACAAAGTCGTCGAACTCGATGCCGCTTTGAAAATCGTCTGGGAACTCAATGAGAACGACATTCCGGGCAATCCGCTCCGCTTGATGGCCGGTTGCCAGCGCTTGCCGAACGGAAACACGGTGTTCTGCAATTACCTCGGTCACGGCCACGTCGGCGAACAACCGCATGTTTTCGAAATCACCCGCGACAAAAAACTGGTCTGGTCATTTTCCGATCCGGTTCACTTTAAGACCATCAACCAGATCCAGCTACTGGACGTGAAAGGCGACGTCACCAAGGGCGGGATCCTTCGCTGAGCATCAACGTCACGATCCCAGAGTCGAGCGAGTCAGGTGGAACGCGACCTCCGGGCGGGTTTTCTCCGGCGCAGATCGCAAAACCCGCCCAAACGATCAGCGGTTTTTTTGCCCAAGCAGCGAAAGCCGCGGCCACCACCAGACGATCCGGTCGGCTTCCTCGGTCAGTCGCATCGCTGCACGAACGTGGGGCGATGCGCCCCGCACCGCTTCGAGGACCAGGCGACGATTGTCCGCCGGGGTCGCCGCCGTTTCAAAGTACCACTGCAAGTCCGGTTGCTTCATCGGATCGAGTTGGGAACGCAGCACCTTCAATCCGTTCGCTTTGACCAGCGCTTCCCATGCCGCGCGGGAAAGAAAACGGCCATGGCTGGGATCGCGTAATTTTTCCACGCCATGGAGCCACTTTTCCGTTTCGGGATCGTTATCGAGAACGCTGCCGTCGATCAGCAGGAAATAACCACCCGGCTTCAACACGCGCGCGACTTCGGCCACGAATTTATCCGGTGAGCTGAAATGATGCGGAGCGACGCGGGAAGATACCAACTCGAAGCTTCCCTCCGGAAACGGCAGATCCTCGGCTGGAAATAAGCGGGTTTCGACCCGGCAGCCGGCGTCCTCAGCCAGCTTGCGGGCGTTTTCCAACATCCGGGGAGCGATGTCGCCCGCCGTCACCTGCCAGCCTTGTTGCGCCAGATAAAGCGCGGTGTGTCCTCCGCCCGTGGCGACATCCAGCGCACGTCCACCCGCCGGCACCGGCACGTCCGTCAACGCGGCCGCGACGTCCCTCGTGTCGGCGAGAATATGCGATTTCCCGTAGCGATCGCTTTGGCGGTCGAATTGGGCCGCAGCCGCAGTCTGCGCGGCATCGAATGAATTTTGGCTCATACCCAAAAACGAAATCAAAGCCTTCTGTGATGCAAGCGCACGAAGCTATGTGGCATCACTCGCGAGCTGTCCTGCGTCCTTGCACGACGCCGGCGGATGAGTCACACCTCCGCCCCTCCATGGGTTGGATCGTCGCCACACTTATCTCCGCTGTCATGCTCGGGTGTTACGACCTGTCCATTAAACATTCCGTGCGCGATAACGCCGTGCTTCCGGTCTTGTTTTTCGCGAACGTCTGCAGCGCCAGCGTGTGGAGCGTATTGTTGGCGTTACTCGCGATTGCTCCCGGGAGCCTGCCGCCAGCGCTTCACGTCACGTCGCTCACCGCGTTCCAACATGCGCAACTCCTGCTCAAATCCACCATCGTCGCGGCTTCCTGGATCTGCAGCTACTTCGCGGTAAAACACCTGCCGATCTCATTCGCGGCGCCGATTCGCGCCACCGGTCCAATGTGGACCCTCGTCGGGGCCGTTATTCTGCTCGGAGAGCGTCCCACCTGGCTCGAAGGCCTTGGCATCAGCATCACGCTGGTGTCTTTCATTGGGTTAACGCTCGTCGGTCGACGGGAGGGAATTCATTTTTACCGCAACAAGTGGGTCGGCTTCCTTCTCGTCGGCACGTTGCTCGGAGCCGTGAGCGGGCTCTACGACAAATTTCTGCTCGGACGTGAGGGATTCAGCGCTTCGACGGTCCAGTGTTGGTTTTCAATCTACCTTGCGGTGTTGTTCCTGCCGCTGGCAGTCGGCTGGAAATTGCGTTGGTGGCAACGCCATGAATTCCACTGGCGCTGGACCATCGTCACCGTGTCGGTTTTCCTGCTGGTCGCGGATTTTCTGTATTTCGATGCGTTGCGCCATCCGGACGCATTGGTTTCGATCGTCTCCAGCCTGCGTCGCGGCAGCACCCTCGTGGCGTTCGCCGGCGGCCTCTATTTTTTCCGCGAAAAAAACGGCCTGGCGAAATTGCCGGCGGTGATCGGCGTGATCGCCGGCATCGTTCTGACGATTCTCGGTTGAGCCTCAGCGCGGCGCCAGACCGCCGTCGGCCGACAGCTATTACTTGATCCGAAGGGAATCGCCCGTGTCTTCCATTTCAAAAATCCGGCCGCGTTCGTCCGGAATTTTGTTGGGTTGATGCAGAATCATCATGAGCTGCCCGTCGAACCGGTGGAAAAGCATCGGATGTCCGCCGTCCGCCGCGAAGACCGGTTCAGTCTGCTGTTTCCAAGGGCCGGCCAATTTTCCGGATTCCGAATAAGCCAGCCCCGTCGTGTAGCCAGTCGCGCCTCCACTGGACCACAGCATGATGAGTCGACCGGTTTTCGTGCGGTAAAGATAGGGGCCGTCCGTGACGTGGCAGCCATAGAGATCGGATTTTTTGCTCCACCCCGCGTCACTGCCATTAAACAAACGGAAGGGTTCGCCGTCGGTCGCGGAAAGGTCGTCCTTGAGCCGCACGCATTCCACGGTGCCATCCTTGATTTGCACCCATTCGTGGCAAAACACCATGTACGGCACGCCGTCCTCGATCCACAGCGTTCCGTCGAGCGTCATCATGTCCTCCGGCAACGTCGAGTGATTGGCGAACGGCTGAAACGGACCTGTCGGCGAATCAGCGACGAGGATTTGGGAACCACGCTTCACGCGAGGAAGCCAGTTGCGCCATTGCTCGGGAAACTTCTGGTCGCTGTCGAAGGTAAGAAAGAGATAGAATTTTCCCTTGTAGTCGTGCAATTCCGGCGCCCAGATGCCGCGTTGCGTCCAGAAATTTTCCGGGATTTCAAAAATGACGCGCGGACCATTCCACGTTTCGAGATCCTTGCTGGTATATTCGACGACGGTCCGGCGTCCGTTCGGCCCTTTCCGCCCGGCGCTCACGAGGTAGTAGGTTTTCGTCGCGGGATCGGGCCAGATGCAGGAGTCGCGCAAGCGTTCATCGGCCAATTTCACGTCGCGCGGCGCTGGCATCGGCGCGTTCCATGGCCCGGGACCGGGGGGTTGCGCCCGAAGGGCCGATACACCGATCGCGAAACAAAAATAAATGAGTCCGACGTTGAGGGTGAATTTCACTGGGGAGGGGGGCGGAGTTTCATTTTAGCACGGAGACGCTGCGGCTAACCGCCCCTTTTGTGCCACACATAGAGGTCCTCGACCTTTTTGCGCGCCCAAGGGGTTTTGCGGAGAAACTGCAGGCTCGATTTGACGCTGGGGTCGT
>JAYVMJ010000401.1:0-1577 GCA_043759025.1 Verrucomicrobiota bacterium
GCCGCTACGTCAGCGAGTTGCGCCGAGGGCAGCGCAAGGAAGCCGAGAAGATTCAGAAAAAAATAACAGCAATTAGGGTTTGACCCTTTTTTCATCACCCTTTTTTCATCACCTTTTTCCATCACCCAGTGCGACGCGCATTGTCACGATGGTGAAGAGTGTGATCGCACGGGAGGTCTTCGCGCACGCTCCGGAAGTGAAGCGGAAGCTTTGGGGTGGTGAGTTTTTTGGGAAGGGATATTTGGTGAACACGGTCGGGCAGCATGGCAGCGAGAAGGCGATCGCCGCTTACGTGCAGGGGCAGGGCGGAAAGAGTGAATATCGTCAGTTGCACAAGGGGCAGTTGGATTTAGAGCTGTCTTGATCAAATGCCTCGGGGCTTGCCCCGAGGATCTTTACTACTCTGATTTCTGTGTATTCAGTGTGTTCTGTGGTGCTCGCTACTGCATTGTTGGCTAAGCTTCACGCCGCTTCCGCAGCCTCGGGTGTGCTCGGGCGGTTGCTCACGTTGTTGCCGTCATTCGGACGCAGGCGCCAGAACATCAGCGACGACACAATCGCGACCGATCCCAAGGTTAGATACGTATTATGCAGCGCGTGCACAAAATTAACCGAATCCGATTGCGGGATTTTGCCGACGAACCAGCTGGCGAGGAGCGAAGCGAAAGCGACGCCGAAGCTGAGTGCCATCATCTGCGCGGTGCTGGCAATGCTGCTGGCCATGCTGGCGTCGCGGTCGCTCACATCGGCATACACGAGGGAATTCATGCTGGTGAATTGCAACGCGGAGAAAAATCCTTGCGTAAAACTTAACAGCAGGATGCACCAGATCGGCGTGCCAAAGCCGATCAACGAGAAAACCATCATCGTCGCGCCGTAGAGCACGGTGTTGACGATCAGGATCTGGCGGTGGCCAAAGCGGGCGAGCAGGTCTTTGCTCAAGACTTTCATCGTGATCGCGGCAATTGCCTGGGGCATGGTTAACAAACCCGCTTTCCACGCCGGAAACCCAAGACCCACCTGATAAAGCAACGGAAGCAGAAAGGGCATGCCGCCGATGCCGAGACGCGTGACGATGCCCCCGATCACGGCAACGTTGAAAGTGCGATTGTCGAACAGCGAAAGTCTCATCACTGGGTTCGGCACGCGCAGTCCATGAAAATAATAAGCGGCCAGCAAAGTGCCGGCAACCGCCAGCAAGCCGATGATCGGGCCGGGCGGCAGGCGGTGCTCACCGAAAATTTCCAGTACGTACGACAAAAGGGCGATGCCGCTGCCAAAAAGAATAAACCCGGTTCGATCGAGCGGTTTGACCGCATCGTCGCGATAGTCGGGCATGTGGCGTTTGATCAGCCAGAGACCGGCGAGCCCAATGGGTAAGTTTACGAAGAAAATCGTCCGCCACGGGAGCCAGTGGACGATCAGACCGCCCATGACCGGTCCGAGGAGCGGTCCGATCAGCGCGGGAATGACGACGAAATTCATGGCCACCAGCATTTCGGAGCGCGGAAACGTCCGCACCAGCGCGAGCCGGCCGACTGGCGTCATCATGGCACCCCCGATGCCTTGGACGATGC
>JAYVMJ010000402.1:0-2426 GCA_043759025.1 Verrucomicrobiota bacterium
GTTCGTGCCGGTCGCGTTTCACGTCGATTATTGGGACCGTTTAGGTTGGCGGGATAAATTCGCGAGCAAGGAATCCACCGCGCGGCAATACGCTTACGCCGACCACTGGCACACCGAAAACGTCTACACGCCCGAGTTCGTGCTCGACGGGGCCGAATGGCGGGCGCGCTCCGGGTCAAATTTGACTTTTTCCGCGGCGAAGGCCGGATCGCTTTCGGCGGTTTATGCATCTGACGGCGCTTGTCGGGTAACTTTTGCCGGGGCGGGTGACTACGAGGTCCACGTCGCGCTGCTGGGCGCGGGCATAACGTCACGAGTCCGGGCGGGTGAGAACGGCGGACGCATGCTGCATCACGATTTTGTGGCCTTGGTGCTGAAAACCGCGCGACTGGAACGGGGCTCAGCTGAATTGAAACTCCCAATCCCGTCAGAGGACGGAATCGCGCGTCATGCCCTCGCAGTCTGGATCACGCCGAAGAATGACTTGTCGGCGGTGCAGGCGACGGGCGGCTGGCTCGATTGAGCGATCGATCGCTCAGGGGTTGCCCTGATTTTTTGCGGCAAGTTTTGTTTCGATGCCGGCCATCGTAGAGAGAAACGCGTGTTCCAAATCCACCTCGTAGAGTTTGGCGAGCGTAAGGACGCTCCACAGGCAGTCCGCCAATTCGTGAGCGAGCTTCGCGTCCAAATCGTCCGCGGAGCGCACCCCGCTTTTCGCCATGACGAGTTTTATCAAGTCACCAACGTCGCCGACGAACCCTTGCATGACTTCTTCGCGGCTCCAAGGCCGCTGGCCTTTCGCCTGCGCGGCGCGGGCAAAAGCGGAATGAACCTCCATCGCGCGTTCGGTGAATTGAGCGAGTTCCATGCCTGAAGCTAAGGCCGGTGGCGGGCCGCGGTCGAGCCCGGCCGACGAGGATTTTCAGTTGTGGACCGGCAGTTGCAGTGCTTCTGTGCGGACAAGATGAAACGTTTGCTACCCCTGATGGTTTCGTTCTTCGCCGGCGTTGGATTAATTGTTGTCTCACCGTTACGCGCCGCAGACGTGGCCGATGCCGTGAAGCTCAGTGCGCTGCCGGACCGCGTGCGGATCGAAATTGGCGGTGAATTATTTACCGAGTATGTCTATGGCGACGGCGCATCGCGGCCGTATTGTTATCCGATCACGGCGGCTGACGGCACCCGGCTCACGCGGGATTTTCCGATGAAGGACACGCCTGGTGAAGACCGCGATCATCCCTGGCACCGCGCGCTGATGTTTGCGCACAGCATGGTGGGCGGCGTGGATTTCTGGAACGAGGGCAGTGGTGACATCGGAAAATCGCCGAAAGACAAGGGGCGCATCGTTCACGACAAGATTCTGGAAACCACGAGCGGCGCAGTGGGCGTCATTCGCGCGACCAATCGCTGGACCGCTCCCGATGGCAGGTTGGTGTGCACCGACGAACGCACCATTCGGGTTCGCGGCGTACCCGACGGCCGGCTGCTCGACTATGAGGTGACGTTGCACGCGTTGCCCGGCGCACCGCTGTTGATCGGCGACAGTAAGGACGGCACGATGGCCATCCGCATCGCGCAATGGATGACGATGCCGCACAAATATCAGAAAAAAGAACTTCCCGGAAACGGCCACATCGTCACGGCGAAGGGCGACCGCGATTCCGCCGCGTGGGGCAAGCGCGCGGATTGGTGCGACTACTCTGCGCCGCACAACGGGAAAATCTACGGCATCGCGATTTTCGACCACCCGCAAAACCTGCATCATCCCACGTGGTGGATGGCGCGCGATTACGGTTTGTTCGGCGCGAATCCCTTCGGTCAGCACGATTTCGAACGGCTCAAGGATCAACCGCACGCCGGCGATTACACCATTCCCGCGGGCGGCAGCCTGACGCTGCGGTATCGATTCTACTTTCACGAAGGCGATGAAAAAACCGCCAAGGTCGCGGACTACTACGCCGACTATGCGGCGGGAAAATGAAAATCTAAAACACCCTTTTCATGAAACCCCTCGATCGCCGCGCCTTTCTCAAAACCTCCGCTCTGGCCGTCGCGGGCGTCGCGTGGTCGGCTCGCTCGTGGGGCGCAGTTGTCGGGGCGAACAGTGACGTTCGCGTGGCGGTCGCCGGCCTTAATGGCCGGGGGAAAAATCATCTCAGCAGTCTCGCGAAACTGAAGGGCGTGCGCATTGCGGCGTTGTGTGACGTGGACTCCGTCGTCCTCGCGAAAACGGCTGCTGCTCATCCCGGCGCGAAAACCTATTCGGACGTTCGCGAACTGCTCGCTTCGCCCGAGATCGACGCCATCACGATTGCGACGCCGAATCACTGGCATTCGCTCATGGGCATCTGGGCCTGTCAGGCGGGCAAGGACGTGTACGTTGAGAAACCCATTTCGCACAACGTCTGGGAAGGACGCCAACTCGT
>JAYVMJ010000403.1:0-8171 GCA_043759025.1 Verrucomicrobiota bacterium
TCAAGAGGTATATCGTCCAAATCTCCCTTGGTGGTCGAGGTGGGATTCGAACGCTGTAATATTACAAAACCCTACGAATACCTCAATCGAGGTAGTTTATCCACTATTTTTGATTCGTAAACTATAAGCGGATATCGCGAAACAGATTTCCACAATCAAGGTAAGCGTACAACTTGGACGTGACGACAGGGGGCGCGGAATTAGGTAGAGTTGGTGGATGGAAAAAACAACCAACGGCGAAACCCGCCTGAGACGGCGAGGACAAAAGCACCGGTCGCGGCGCGAGCGCGCTCAGTTACTGAGCGAGTATCGGGCGAGTGGCTGGACGCAGGAGCGATTTGCGCAGCGGAGGGGAATCAAGATCGGCACGCTTCGGGCGTGGATCTATAAAATGCGGTCGTCGGCCACGTCGGCCAACCGTGATGAAGGTGGTCCGATCGATGAGTTTGTCCAGTTGCTGTTTTGCCGAGTGTTTTTTCCGGGAGAAAGCTAAACCCGTTTTTTTGCGGGCTGGGTGTATTGAACCTCAACACGTATCTTGTCCGGTGTGGAAAGAAGTCCTTGCCCAGGTTCAGACATCCTGATCCCAGTCCGTGGAGAGAGGTGGGACGAGGAAACGAGCTGAGCCTGTCACGGCACAAACCAAATGAACGGTATCGAGGTGCAGCTCGACCTCCGGGCGCGCTGGTTATCGGCTCACGTTGCAAAACCCGCCCGGAGGTCGGGTTCCACCACCGCAGATGCATGCGCGGTGAAGCCTGAGACCCGTGCCACTTCCCCATCACGTCAAACTCCGCGCCCTCCGCGTTAAATGTATTTTTTTCCGATTCGCGGTGAAGTTGAGCTCACCCTCATTCCTCGAGATCAGGATGTCTGAGACTTGGAGGAGTTCGGGAAAGGTCACCGCTATAACCTCGATATCGATTTCCGCAGCCCGCCCCCTTCTCCCAGAAATCGGCATCACGAAAAAGCAATCCGCCAGCGCCCAAAGCTAGCCGACATTCCCCGCGCCTACCATCCCTCCCGCTTGCGGCATGCACCCCGCGTGAGTGTAGGGCCCGTCAAAACGCCGGGCCCGGCCGGGACAAACCTAGGAATCGCGCCGAAGCTTGCGGGCGTTCGCTCCTGCTGGCATCCTTTGCAGCACCCATGAACAAAATTAACGTGATTCTCATTGCCGCCGTCTTACCCCTCGCAGGCTGCATCTCCTCACCTCAAAACCGGATGGCGTTGAGCGACGGCGGCGAAGATAGAATCCAGCCCAGTGACATGATTAATGTCGCCCTCATGGAAGGCATTCCTGCGCGAAAGGAGCCCTCGGAAAACATCTTTGGCGGCTCGTTCAAGCGTATCCAGTTTGAGACTGGGCACGTATGGCAGCGCGTGTTCATCGGACAATCTGACGCACCGGCGCGACTGGAAATTGTCTCCACGAAAATTGACGAGGCTATTTCTGGGGCTGGTTTCACCTGCCGATTCACGTATACCGTGGACGCAATTCTGCACATAAACGGAAAGACGTATCCAATCCACGCGATCGGTAGCAGATCGGCAGCGGCTATGCTCGATTCCGCAAGACGACAGGCAATCGAACTTGGAATCGTCAACACTGCGCGTGAAGCGGCGGCGATTATAACGGCAATCAAGAAAGAGTAAGCACCCCACGCGTGACCGCTTCACATAAGAGCCACTGTAGAAAAAACGGCAACGGCCTATAAACCGAAAAAGCCCGCGAGTCCTTAGACTGCGGGCTTAAAAACTGGCGGGATGGACGAGACTCGAACTCGCGACCTTCTGCGTGACAGGCAGACGCTCTAACCAACTGAGCTACCACCCCGTGATTCGGGAGAGAGCGCGAAACGTAGATTCGGACCTAGGCAAGTCAAGCGTAGTTTGAAATCAAAACCTCGCATTATTTCACCAGCAACTGCCGCGCGGCCGCGGCGTCCACCACGATCTGCTTCTTCAATTCTTCCAGACTCTCGAACTTGCTCTCCGGTCGCAGGAAATGAAGCCAGTTCACCCGCACCTTGTCCCCATAAGTAAGCGTCGAATTCTCCAACAGATGCACTTCCAAAATCGGCCGCCCCGCCGCTTCCACGGTCGGTCTCGTGCCGTAACTGGCGACTCCCGTGCAGCGGGTCCCCGCCGCGTCCAACACCTCGACGCCATACACCCCAAAGCGTGGTTTCAACTCGGGCTCCCATGCGATATTCAGGGTGGGAAACCCAATCGTCCGCCCCAGCTGCCGGCCGCGCTCCACCACTCCTTCCGCAAAATAGGAATACCCGAGCAGCGCATTGGCTTCGACGATGTCGCCCGCCGTCAGCAGTCCCCGGATGCGCGAACTGCTGATGGGCTCGCCGTTGTGGGTGAGGCGTTCGGCACCATAAATGGCGACGCCCAATTTATTTCCTTCCTCCACCAGCGTTGAAACGTCGCCTTTGCGTCCGCGACCGAAGCGAAAATTGTCCCCGACATAAATCGCGCTCAATTGCGGCAGGCTCCGCCGCAAAAACTGCACAAAGTCCCCGGCTTCGATCCCGGCAAACTCGCGCGAGAAATTCTGTTCGATGACAAAATCGATGCCGAGTTCACCCAGCACCTGGCGCTTCATCTCCATTGGCATTATTAGCGCCGTGGGATTTTCCGGTCGGAATAGCGCGCTCGGATGGGGCCAGAAAGTCAGCACGCCGGCGAGGCCTCCGCTGCGCCGGGCCGAATGCACGGCGGAATCGATCACGGATTGGTGACCCAGATGAACGCCATCGAACATGCCGATGGCCAGATGCAACGGCCGCGCCGGCAGCGTAATTTCTTCCAGCCGGTCGAACTGGAGCAACCCGCTCACTGCGCCACCGGGGGCGCCGCCTCGTAAACCGGAATCAGGCGCTTTTCGATTTCCGGCAAGGAGAGTGCCTCGATCTGATCCAGCGGGAGGCACTGGGAAATATTGAACTTGCCGCTGCCGGTCCGGCGCAGCGCCGAAAGATGCGCGCCACAACCGAGCTTGTTGCCCAGGTCATTCGCGATCGTCCGGACGTAGGTGCCCTTGGTGCAGTGCAACGTGAAGCTGAGCGTCGGCAGCGTAAAGGAGTTCAATTCAAACGAGGCGACGCGAATAAAGCGCGGCTCGCGTTCGATCTCCTCGCCCTTGCGCGCCATCTTGTAAAGCGGAACGCCGCCAATCTTGATCGCGGAATGCATGGGCGGCATCTGGTACTGGTCGCCGAGAAATCCTTTCATCGCGTCACGCACCTGCGTCTCGGTCAGCGGCGGCACCGGGCGCGTCTCCATCACTTCGCCCTGTGCGTCCTGCGAATCGGTAACCACGCCCAGCGTGGCTTCGCCTTCATAGACCTTGTCGACGCTGATAAGGTATTGGGAAATGCGCGTGGCCTTGCCGATCAACATGACCAGCAAACCGGTCGCCATCGGATCGAGCGTGCCGGCGTGGCCGATCTTCTTCATCTGCAATTTCCGGCGCAGGTGATAAACGACGTCGTGCGAAGTGAGTCCGCTTGGCTTGTCGACCAAGAGTACTCCTTCCATTTCCCTGGGCGGTAATAAACTCATGGTTTGGTTGCGTCCACTTCAGCCAGCCGCTTCGTGAGCGCGGCGAGCAGCTTCGGATAAAAATCGGCGAGCGTTGACTTACAGTTCAAACCCGCGGCATTGGCGTGTCCGCCGCCGTTGAATTCCGCCGCGACCGTGTCCATGCGGAACGACGCGTGCCGGGAGCGCAGACTCGCCTTGATCACGCCAGCGCGTTCCTCGATGAGGACGCCAATTTCCACGCCCTCGATCGAGCGGGCGTAATCGACCAACCCTTCCGTGTCCTCGACGGTGGCGCCGACTTTTTCAAAAATTCCATTGGGCAATACGCCGACGCAGACACGTCCGCCCGCTTCCAATTTGAGCGAGCCGAGGTAGGACTGGAGCAATTTCAGTTTGCCGAACGATTCCCGTTCGTAGAGTTCCTCCCCGGCCAGCGCGGGGTCTGCGCCGTGCGCCATCAGATCGGCGCTTAATTGAAAAATCCGGGCCGACGTGGACGGAAAACGAAACTGGCCGGTGTCCGTCATGATGCCCGTGTACAGCGCCTGGGCCGTCGTCGGGTCGACGGGAAGATCAGCGTCGAAAAAGATTCCCGCCAAAACCTCCGCGGTCGCGGCCGAGGCGGTGTCGACAAAATTCAATTTAGCAAAACCCGCGTTGGACAAGTGGTGATCAAAGCAGGCCCACGGCGTCGGATAAAGCTCACGCATGCGATCGCCCGCGCGGCCGTGATCGGCGCAATCGGTGTAGAGCGCGATGCGTCCTGTGTGCTCCAGTTCGTCGCGTTGATAAAAGGGCGTGTCGCCCACCAAAAATTTGATGCGGCGCGGAACGGAATCGGCGTTCACGCAAATCGCGTCGATTCCCTGCGACCGGAGTACGCGGCAGAGCGCCACCTGTGAGCCGATACAGTCACCGTCCGGACGCTGGTGCCCGATCACCACCACGGACTTGTCCTTGAGTTCCTGAAGAAGAACCGCGAAGCGGCCGGCAAACTTCGGGTAGTGGCTCACGGCTTTTTTTCTTTCTGGTCAATTTCGCCGAGCAATTGCTCGACGCGCAAGGTGCGGGGCGCGTGATTGTCGTGCACGAAAGTCAGCAGCGGTACGTGGCGGATAACGACGTTCTTCGCCACGGTTTCGCGAATCTCACTGCGTTTTCCGAGGAGCCATTTGCCGGCTTTGGTCGCATCCGCTTCCTTGCCGAGCACCGAATAGTAGATCTTTGCCTCGCGCAGATCACCGGTGATTTCCACGCCGGTGATCGTGATCTTGACCGACTCGGCGCTGTAGCGCGAATGCAGGAACGCGCTGATTTCGCGCTTAAGCAGCTCGTTGACGCGAATTAGTCGGTTGCTCATGGCGAAGACAGACGGAAAAACCGTGGCCGAATCGGGCGGTGAAGATCAGAGCGAAGCCCGGACCTTCTGGATTTCGTAGCACTCGATCCGATCGCCCGGTTGATAGCCGTCGAAACCATCGAGACGGATACCGCATTCGAGACCGGCGCGCACTTCGTTGGCGTCATCCTTGAAGCGACGCAATGTGCCGACTTTGCCTTCGAACAATGATTCCTTGCCGCGACGAACGCGGGCGGTGGTGCCGCGGTTGACCTTGCCTTCGGTGACCAAGCAGCCGGCCACAAAACCCTTCGCCACGGGAAATACCTGACGGACTTCCGCCACGCCGAGCTTGTTTTCCTTGAGATCGGGTTCGAGCAGGTCGGCCATCAGTTCCTTAACCTTGTCGCCTAATTCGTAGATGATGCCGAAGCTTTGGATCGTGACACCATGGTGCTTCGCCAGCGCGACGACGCCATTTTCCTGCTTGGTGTTGAAACCGATGATGACGGCCTTCGACGCGCTCGCCATGAGGACATCGTTCTTGCTGATAATGCCGACATCCGAAGCGACCACATCGAGTGAAACCTTCGCGCTCTTGATTCCTTCGAGCACGTTTTGAACCGCCTCCAGCGAACCGAACACGTCGGACTTCAGCACGATCCGCAAGGTTTTGGCCTGTGCGGCCGCGATATTCGCGAAAAGCGCATCGAGTGACGTGTCCTTCGGTACGGCCGCATCGGTGACATTGGATTTCTTGAGCAGGTCAGAGGCTTCTTCGGCCTGGCGTTCCGCATCACGGGCGTTCTTCGCGGACACAAATTTAGCGCCGGAATCCGGAGCACCGGACCAGCCGATCACACGGACGGGCATCGCCGGCGGGGCTTCCTTAATATTATTCCCTTGATCGTCGAACATCGCGCGAACCTTCGCGTAGTGAGAACCGCAAACGATCGCATCGCCCACGCGGAGGGTTCCGCGCTCGATGATCACCGTTGCGAGTGGTCCACGACCCGGATCGACCTGTGATTCGATCACGACGCCACTCGGCTCGGTCTTAGGATTGGCCTTCAACTCCAGGACATCGGCCTGAAGCAAAATCATTTCCAACAACTCGGTGATGCCCTGCCCTTTGATGGCGGCAACCGGGACCGTGACGGTTTCCCCACCCCAATCTTCGGGTGCGATCTGGCGCTCCTGCATCTGCTGCTTCACGCGATCGAGATTGGCTCCTTTAACGTCCATCTTGTTGACGGCCACCATCAGCGCGACCTTGGCATCGAGCGCATGCTTCAATGCCTCATCGGTCTGCGGCATGAACCCGTCATCGGCAGCCACCACGAGAACGGCGATGTCGGTGACCGAAGCGCCGCGCGCGCGCATCTTCGTAAATGCCGCGTGACCAGGAGTGTCGAGAAAAGTGATTTTACGGCCGTTGTGCTCGATTTGATACGCGCCGATATGCTGGGTGATGCCACCCTCTTCGCCGGCGGCGACGTTTGCCTTCCGGATCGCGTCGAGCAGCGAGGTTTTGCCGTGGTCAACGTGGCCGAGGATACACACGATGGGAGGACGCGGCGCGAGATTTTGGATATCTTCCTCGCGAGCCTTTTCCTCCTTGGAAATCTTCACCTTCTCCGGAGTCATGACCGGGGCTTGGGTTTCGCCGCGGTGCTTGATCTCAAGCATGAATCCATGCTTCTCCGCCACCTTCGTCGCGACAGCGTCGTCGATCGACTGATTCATCGACGCAAAGATACTCATCTCCATCAACTCGGAGATCAGCTTAAATGGCTTAAGGCCCAGTGCGACCGCGAACTCGCGCACGATGATCGGCGGCTTCAGGTGAATGATCTTAACGTCACCTTCCTGGGTCACCGTAATCGCGGACACCGGCGACGGGGTCGCTGGCAACGCCGGAGCGGACTTGATGATGGACGGCGGAGTCGAAAACGAAGAACGGGCCGGGGGCAATGGCGGCGGCGCAACCGGTGATTTGGCTGCGGGCGGCGGTGGTGGCAACGGAGCCGATTTCGCGACGGGAATCGGCGGTGTCGACATCGGTGAATGGGTGACCGGACGAGGAATCGGCGGAGGCATCGCGGGCGACCGCGAAGCCATCGCGGGCGGCGGCGGCGGAATTTTAACCGCTGGAGCCGACGGAAACTTCGGTGCCGTCGGCGCTGGAACCGCGGGAGGATTCAGCGCCGCTCGCGCCGCAGCCGCAGCCTTGATAACCTCTTCCTTTTCGCGGACGACATCGTCGGCGGACTTAACGAAGACACCGGGGGGCAGCTTCAGTTTTGGTTGCTCGACCTCGGGCTCTGGAGCGGCGATCGCCACTGCCACGGCAGCTTCAGTCGTCGGTTTGCCGTATTTTTTTTCGATCTCGTCGTAGTAGATCTTACTGACAGTGCTCGAGACTGACCTGGTATCCGCCGACACATAGCCCTGCTCCTTGAGCCACCCCAGCATGTCTTTGGGCTCAACATTATATTGCTTGGCTATCTCGTGGATGCGGGAACTCATTCAGTATACTTGGGATGCGGTCGGATGTTAAAATGGGTTAGGAACCGGAAACCTTGGCGATGATACCCTCGGCCTCTGCAGCGGTGAATCCGGAATCCGCCAAGTCGGCGGCTTCGACGCCTTCAAACGCGGCGGGGGAATTGATACCTTGGGCAACAAGACGCTCAGCGATGCCGTGGTCGAATCCAAAAGTGGTCACGAGCAGGCCGATGGCTTGCGCGCGCGGATCGGCGGCGACCAGACGGAATTCCTCAATGTCGAGGCGCCAGCCAACGAGGCGGGAAGTCAGGCGGGCGTTTTGGCCCTTGCGGCCGATGGCCACGGCGAGGTCGTCATTCACCACGCGGACCAACACGCGTTTGCTCTTTTCATCGAGGATGATTTCGCGCGGCACCGCCGGCTTCAACGCCTCGATGAGCATTTCCTTCGTGTCAGCGTGATACGGAATGATGTCGATTTTCTCACCGCCCAATTCACGGACGATGCTCTTCACGCGGGCACCACGCGCACCGACGCAAGCGCCGACCGGATCGACTTTCGGATCCGTACTGGTGACGGCAATTTTCGTGCGGTAACCCGGCTCGCGGGCGAACGCTTCAATTTTAACCGTACCGTCGGCGATCTCGGTCACTTCGAGTTCGAACAGACGGCGGACAAATTTCGGGCTCGCGCGGCTGAGAATAATCTCGGGACCGCGGCTGCCGCTTTCGATTTCAAGGAGGATGCAGCGGATGCGTTCGCCCGG
>JAYVMJ010000404.1:0-3164 GCA_043759025.1 Verrucomicrobiota bacterium
CGATTGGCATAAAACATCCACGTACTGGCCGAATCGTTGATGGAAAACGCCAGCATGCTCGAGACGTAGGAATTGATCTGATAAATCGCCGTACCCCAAAGTCCCGGGGTCATCAGCCAGACGATCTCCTTCACCCGGGGTGACAGCCCAAGATCGAATTTTGGCTTCCACCCTTCCGCCCAAACCAGCGTCGCGGCGGGCACCGCCATTTGCAAAAATCCTCCGACCAGCACCCCCGCGCACAACCAGTGAATTTCACCGAGCGGCGTCGATGCAAAATGCAGCCCGGCACCTCCGAGCGTAGCGATCATCGAAAGGTTAAGCCAGATCGGCGACAACGCCGGTTCAATAAACCGCTGGAGCACCTGCAAGGTCGCACTGAATGCGGCGGCCAGACAGACAAAGACCAGATACGGCACGAGGATTACCGTCAGGTCAGCGAGCAGATACCACTTCTCGTCGTGTCCCGGGAAAAGTCTCGACCGGCTGAAAACCAGCATCATCACCGCAGATACCCCCGAGGTCACCACGAACAACCAGCTCGCCACTTTGTTAAGCAGATCAAAGCCACCCGCCCGGCCATTTTCATGCAGCTCGTGCTGGAGATTGGGCAAAAAGGCGGCGGTCAGTGCGCCTTCGCCCAACAGCCGGCGAAAAAGATTCGGCAAACGGAACGCCGACAAAAACGCGGAATTCCACAGGCTCGCGCCAAAGATCGCCGCGGTCAGCGAATCCCGGACCAACCCAATCACGCGCGACACCACCGTCAGCAGCGAAACCCAGCCGATGTTTTTTAAATTCTTCGACACAACCGCTGGCGGAGTAGAACGCCGGCGGTTTACTGCGCCGCGACAAGCTTGAGCTCGCCGCCCCGGACCTGGACATCATTCAACTTGTACCAAGCATCCCGAAATTCATCCGGCACTTTCCCAGTGGAAATAATGTGGGCCATCAGCAAATTGGACACTCCCGGCAACAGGTGCAGCGGACAGGATCCAAGGTAAAGGGTGCCGGGTTTGTACACGTAATGGTCGCCGTCCTTCGTAAACGTACCCGTCGATTGCAACACTACATCCGTCATCATTCCGTACCAGTTAAGCGTGCACGTCATCCCGATCTGCAGCTTGTCATTCGCAATTTTGAAAGTCGGTTTCGATGGCGTGAAAATAGCGTTGGACGCTCCCGCTGGCGCGGACGCCTTGGCGTTGGTCGTGGGAGCCGGCGGCGCATCGAGTTTAACGGTGCCCACGACCCAGCCGTTCAACTCGTCTTCGACCAATTGCACGCTCTTGCCGGCAAGAAACAGTTTTTGTTTCGCAAACCAACCCGAGCCGTGACTGTTCCCATTCGCTCCGGGAATATAATAAACCATGCCGCGCGGCCGATCCTTCGGCAGCTCGCGCACAGTCGGCACCGGTTTAAAAACCAAATAGACGCACGCAACAAGCAAGCCGGCGAGCAGGCCGAGGATCGCGCCCAAGGCGACCTCGGTCAGGCTGGGGCCATAAAGCGCTTTTTCGATTTTACGAGCCATGGAACGGAGGAGTTATTTGGCCGCGGGAGTCGCCGCCTTGGTTTCAGTGGGTTTGGAAACTGGTTTGCTTTCGGCTGCATCGGATTTGCTCCCCGATTTCTTCTTGTAGTCGGTGATATAGAACCCCGTGCCCTTGAAGATCAGTCCGGCCCCGCCACCGACTTTGCGTTTGAGGGCCTGCCGTTTACAAGCCGGGCACTTCTTCAGCGGTTCGTCTTTCATCGGCTGAAACGCTTCCATTTCGTGGCCACATTTAGTGCAGACGTATTCGTAAGTAGGCATCCGTAAAAGTGATTGAGATATGATTTGGCCGCGACGGCTTGGCGAGTCTGTTCTTGGCGGAACCGCAGCTGGAATGCGTTTGCCAAGGCGCAACACCGGGCAAACTGTGACGCGCCGATGGATTTTACGGTCCAATTACAAGCCTACCGCCTCCGAATTGAACACGCCCTGGGGCAGCATCTCCCGGAAACGGGCACGCCTCCAGGCAGATTGCACGCGGCCATGCGCTACAGCCTTGAGGCGGGAGGCAAAAGACTCCGCCCCGTCCTGCTCATGGCAGCTGCCGATCTGTTTGGCGCGACTAATTCCGCCGCCGTGGCCGCCGCCGTGGCCATCGAATGCGTCCATACCTACTCGCTCATCCATGACGATCTTCCGTGCATGGACAACGATGACCTGCGCCGCGGACGACCGACCGCTCACAAACAGTTCGACGAGGCCACCGCCCTGCTCGCTGGTGACGCTCTCCTCACGCATGCCTTCTGGAAACTTTCCGACTATTCGAGCGAGCCCACCGTGGTGACCGATTTATTGGCGGAACTTGGTCGCGCCGCCGGTAGCGAGCAATTAATCGGCGGTCAGATGGAGGATCTGTTGGCGGAAAAAAAGACCGGCGTATCGGCCGATGAGCTCCGTTCCATTCACCTGAAAAAAACCGCGGCGATGATTTCCGCCTCACTGGCGATGGGTGGAATCGTCGCCCACGCCGGCAGTGAAGCCATCGAACGCTTGCGCACCTTGGGGCAACACCTCGGCCTCGCCTTTCAAATCACGGACGACGTCCTCGACGCCACAGCAGACACGGCGACGCTGGGGAAAACCGCCGGCAAGGACGCCAAGGCGGACAAAACCACCTGCGTGAAACTATTCGGACTCGACACATCTCGCGAAATGGCCCGCAAGGAAACCGACGCCGCGTTGGCTGTGCTCGCCGATTTGCCAGGAAACAAATCCTTCCTAACCTCCTTGGTTCAGCAAATGGCCGCGCGAACCAACTAAACAATTTCCCTCCTTTACCATGCCAGGCCTTCGTCAGGATTACATTCTCACCCAAATCGAATTGCTCCGTCGTTTCGTCGCGCGACTGGCCAACAAACGCGAGGAAGCCGGTCTGGAAGAGGCGCTGCAACTGGCCTTCAATTTGCAGGAGAAATTATTCCAAATGCCCCCCGCCGAATTCCTCCGGCGGGATGTGGCCCAACAGATTGAGTCCCTGATGGCCGGTGAAACCAAGGTCGATGGCGCGGGAAAATGCCTGACCTACGCTCAACTCCTCAAGGAAACCGCGACGCTTTATCAGATCCGTGGCCGGGAGGACCTCGCGGCAGGTGCACGGCAGCTCGCCTTG
>JAYVMJ010000405.1:0-3362 GCA_043759025.1 Verrucomicrobiota bacterium
GTCACGGCGGAAGCGCTGAGCGGATGGTCGATATTATCGTTCTTATAGACCAGCGAGACGTCGAGGCCCTTGATGACGGAGCACTGGACGCCGAGATTGTAGTAAGTGTCCCTGAAGTCCGGGTGTAGATTCTTGCTGGTCTTGCTGCTATCGTAGCGACCGAAGACCGACCACATGGCATCAATCTTATACTGGCCGTAAAGCGAGTAGCCGTCGCCGCTGTCGCTGAGCGCGCTGGTTGTGGCACCCCAGTTGTCCTCGGTGAAATACTCGGCGCCCACCCGGAATTTCGCGGTGTTGTAACTGGCCATCACGTCGAACCGGCTGGCCGTCTGCGTGGCCGGGGCGGTGTTGCTGTCCTTGCCCAGATCGCCGCTGTAGCCGCCGATGGCGAAAACCAATCCCTTGGTGGGCTCGATGGAAACACGACCCTCCCAATCCATGGAATTGCTCCGGGTGGGGTTTTTGTAACCCCCGCCGTTCACCGCCGCGAGGTTGTAGCTCACCATGCCGCTTGTGCCGAGGAAGTGGACGCCCCAGTCGGCCGAGTTGCCCAGATGCAGCCGGTCGGTCAGCGTATTTTCCACGTACCGGAAACCATAGTTGTCCTCCGCAAACGGAATCCACGGCTGGCCCGCCGAGCCCACCTGGACGATGGCCTCGGGTGAAAACTTGGCCTGAACAAAAGCCGTCTTGAGGAACGGATTCACCGCGCCCGTGGCGCTGGAATAGCCCACGTCGGTGGTGACATTCGCCGACCAGATCGAATCGAATTGGTGCGTCACCCCCAGGTAGAAGCGCTTGATATCAAGTCCCGCTCCGCTCGGGTCCACCTTGACGCCAGCATCCGTCTTGGCGCTGACCTCGGAAACGTCGACAAACATCTTTCCGCTGATGACCGTTTTGCTTGCGCTCGCGGCCGCGCTTTTGGCGAGGTCCTTTTGGATATTGGCGGCTTCCTCCTGGTTCAGGATGCCTTTTTGAATAAGGACATCGATGAGGGCCTTGTTGTCCTGGGCGATGCCCAGTCCGGCAGTGCAAACGAACGCCGCAAAGGCGAGCAGTTTTGAATTAAGCTTAAACATAATAGTGGAATCGGTGGTGCCTGTGTTAACAATGCTCCGGCGAACTGCCGGGAACGCAGACAGGCTATCGTGGCCGTGTTACGGTTTCGTGACAGCCATGTGACAAAGGTGTTAAAGGCCACGATCCTTGCCCGCATTCAGTCGGTTAAAATGCGCTCGCAATCCGGACAAGGGTTTCCACGTTAAAAGATATGTCCGAAGTATCTGAATTGACCGAGGAAGTGACGGCCATGGGCGCGCAGATGTTTAAGGTACGTTTCCCTTTTTTTCGTGAACTCCGGAATTATTCCTGGCGTAGTTTCCGCGCCGATCTGCTGGCCGGCGCCACCCTGACGCTGGTGTCCATCCCGCAGGCCATCGGATTTTCTCTGATTCTAAATCTGCCGCCCCAGCCCGTAATCGTCGCGGTGATCATCGGCGGGTTTGTGGGTGCCTTGTTTTTTTCGTCCCACCATCATGTTTTCGGGCCGACCAGTTCGATATCCCTCATCGTAGCGGCGACTATCGCCGCCAATTCCACATCCGGCCTGGAGCCGCTGCAACTGGCCATCTACCTGGCGCTGCTGATCGGTCTGGTCCAGTTTCTCGCGGGACTCTTGAATTTCGGCGAAATCACCAAGTTCATCTCCCGGTCGGTTGTCGTCGGCTACAGCACCGGAATCGGAATTCTTTTAATCGGCAGCCAGCTGCACAATCTCTTGGGCTACGAGGTGGGGCCGGCACAGAGTTTCCTCACCAACGTGACTCAAGCCCTTAGGGATACGGGCACGCTGGCGATTCATCCGTGGGCGGTCGCGATTGGCGCGCTCACCTTGCTGATCTTCACCCTCGTAAAACGTTTCCGACCGACCTGGCCCGAAGCTTTGATCGGCCTCGCCTCCCTTGGCTTACTCGCACGGTTAGTCACGATCTGGCAACCGGTCCTTCCCTTCCGTCTGGTGCAGGACGAAGGCGCGCTGCGGGCGATCCTCCCCGCGTTCGCCGGATTTCAAATTGATGCGCAAAAAATCCGGCTCCTGCCCAATCTGGGCGGCACCGCCATCGCCATCGCGATCCTTGGCATGCTTGAAGCCACCTCGATCACCAAGGCGCTCGCCGGAAAGAGCGGCCAGAAGATCGAGCCCAATCAGGAACTGATGGGCATGGGTGCCGCCAACATCGCGTGTGCTCTTTTCGGCGCGGTGCCGGGTTCATCCTCCTTCGCCCGCTCCGCCGTCAATTTCCAAAGTGGCGCCCGAACCCAGTTGTCGTCGATGCTGAGCAGTGTCGTCGTCCTGTTCGTGCTGCTTTTTGTCACTCCCGTTTTCAACTTCATCCCAATCGCCGCGCTCGCCGCCCATCTGATCCGGGTGGGAGCGAAGATGATCAATCTCCACCAGATTCGCATCGCCTGCCGATCCACCCGATCCGATGCGGTGGTCTTCGTCGTCACCCTGGTCTCCTGTCTTTTCCTGCAGCTCGACACGGCCATCTATGCGGGGATCGGCGTCGCCCTCGCTCTTTTTCTCCAAAAGACCAGCACGCCGAGCCTGGCGGAATATGCCATCAACCCCGAGGGCCTCCTCGCGGAGCTGCGCGATCCCTCCCAGCGTCCTCATCCGCAGATTTCCATCATTCACGTCGAGGGCGACCTTTACTTCGGCGCAGCCGATTTGTTTCAGGATCACGTGCGCCGCCTCGCTGAAAACCAGGATATTCGCGTCTTCATCCTGCGAATGAAAAACGCCCGGCATCTCGACGCCTCCACGGTCATGGCGCTCGAAAATCTGAACGACTACCTCCAGCTCACCGGACGACACCTCCTGATCAGTGGCAGCAATGAGAGTGTCACGCGCGTGTTGCAGCGCAGCGGTCTCCTTGAACAGTTGGGCAAAAACAATCTTTTCCCGGCGGAGAGCAACCCCACGGCCGCCACGCGTCGCGCATTGAAGCGCGCGCACGAACTTCTACCGGCCGAAAAGCCAGAGGTCCGTATTTTCTACGACACCAAACATCTGCCCAAAGACACCCCGCCGCCGCCTGCGTCCGCCGCCGCCAGTTAACCGCCGCAACGTCCGGCCGGACTCAATCGCCGGGGTCTTTCTTCACGGGAATCGATTCCCGGTCGGAAACCACGGCATGCAGCAAGTCTGACTCGCCACTCTCCACCGCGCTGAGCTGGATCAGGCTGTTCAGCGAACTAAAGTGTTTCGTCCACTCGAAGTCGCCCGCCGTCCCGTCAATGACCTGGCTGAACAACTGTTTCTTTTCGACCTTCAAGGCCTGAATGCGTTCTTC
>JAYVMJ010000406.1:0-2349 GCA_043759025.1 Verrucomicrobiota bacterium
GCATCGCGCTGGCCACCAATCCCTGGCCGTTGATCGTGCCATGCCATCGCGTGGTTGCGGCCAACGGAAAAATGACCGGCTTTTCCGCGCCGGGCGGCATCCGAACCAAAACACGCCTGCTCGCCCTCGAAGGCGCGGAACTCCTGTCAGAGTAAACGCGATCCAAAGGACGCGTTCCCGCGCCGGCAAATGGGACCGATCGGCGCTTTCAGCCCAATACGGACTTGATCAAGCCGGCAGCGATAAGTGCCAGGCAAGCGGATAACAGGGTTCCAATCAGGACGTATTCAGCAAAAGGCCGGTCATCCAGCGCCTTGAAACGGGTAAACGCTTTCGCCGCGAGCACGAAGCCGATGGCGTCGAGTTGGCCCGCCATGATGAACCAATAAAGGAGCACGCGCTCCAGTACGCCGATGACACGACCGCGGTTGAACTCGCCCACGTCGATCACACCCTGCCCAGCCGGCAGCGCCCGCGGTTTCAAATCCAACAGGTCAAACACCGCGCGAATAGCCAGATTGGCTTCGTTTCCCGCCAGCAGCAAACCGGCGAATTTCAATTGAAACGATGAGCGCGCAAGCAATCGCGCGAGCGGAGCCAATGCGGTAAAATCTTCCATGATCCATCCCGCAAGGTCGAATCGCGGATGAAACGACATCGAACCGCCCGGGGTGAAAAAGAAACTCAAGCCCGCCAGTTCGAACAAACCAATGAGCAGGCGGCCGAGATTCTTTTTTCGACGCGCCTTTGTTTCCCATCGCCAACCGGCGAGATTCGCCACGAGCGCGACCGCCGCCGTTCCAAACCAAGCGGGCGATAGAGGGTAAAAGAAGGCCAACACCGCCAACTCGACGATCGCCTTGATCAACCATGGCCGGCCGGCGACCGCGTCATCTTTGAAAAGCACAAACAAACGGGCGAGCAGCACCGTATTCGCAAAACATAGAAAGGCGGTATTCATCGGGCTTTGATTTCCTCGTTCAACAGACGGGAAATTTCCTCCACGATGCGCCGCCATTCGTCAAGGTCCGCGGCCCGGATATTTTTATTCACCGCCCGGGGGGTAATTCGTGTCTGCTTGGCCAGTTCCCTGACTCCCATACCGGCAAGTATTCCGGCAAACAGCTGCAGGCGTTTCTGCCGCCAGCCTTCCATCAATCCCGAGAGAACCGCCAGCGTCGAAACGGGAAGCCGCCAGCGCGGGTCATTGAAATTCTGGACTCCCACCATCCGGCCCTGTCCTTTTAATTTTTCCAGGCACGCGCGGGCAAAATGAAAGGCGGAACCATCCATTCCGATCGATTGCGTGGAATTGATCGGCGTCACAATCTCCCCGACCGCAATGGCAAAGCGTGCCTGCACGGGAGCCATTCCCGACAGCAGCGTAAAAATGTCCGCGAACAAACCCGTCGTGTCGCGGTAAACCGCTTGAAATTCATCGCCGAGTGTCAGCGTATACGGAGAAACCAAATTCTTCCGGTGGCCATTCAAACCCTGCAGCGCGGACTTCAACCGACGTTGAAACCGCGCCCTCGCCGGAAGTTGTTTCGAACCGACGACGTCGCCGATGAGCACCAAATATTTCATGGAAAGGAATGAGGAGCAAAAAAGTTCTATTTTCAATAAAGAACTGATTTGGTTCTTTCTATAAAAAAGAACCCCAAAGGTTCTTTTAAAACCACCTTTCACCGTGAGAAATCCCTTCACTCCGAAAACGCCATCAAGCCCCTTTGCCGTTGAGTAAAACCCACTGCGCAACGATCCTCCTCCGCGTGACCTCATTATCCGTTCCATCGAAAAAGCTCCGGAACGCCGCCAAAGACGCATCGGAACGGGCCTACGCGCCTTATTCCGGCTTCCCGGTGGGCGCGGCGGTCCTCGGCGCGTCGGGCCGGATTTACGCCGGCTGCAACGTGGAAAACGCCTCTTACGGACTGAGCAATTGCGCCGAACGCACCGCCATCTTCTCTGCGATCGCCGCCGGAGAAAAACGGCTGAAGTGTGTCGTCGTTTACACCCCGACAAAAACTGCCACTGCTCCTTGTGGCGCCTGCCGTCAGGTGATTCACGAGTTCGGTCCGGGAGCGCGGGTGATTTCTTTTTGCGAAGGTCGCGACGAAATCGACGTCTCCATCGAGGCGTTGCTTCCGGGGGCTTTTGGACCAGCCGATTTGGCCTGACGGCCGGACGGGGCGCGCAGTTTCTCAGCAGTAAACAACCCCGGGGCAAGCCCCGAGGCATTTGACAAGGCCACCACCCACTCATCCGGCACTCATGCAATCCACACTCAAACCCGATCACCCAACCAAGCCGAAGCAAGCTTCGGGGTATCGGACCCAAAGGGAATGA
>JAYVMJ010000407.1:0-3695 GCA_043759025.1 Verrucomicrobiota bacterium
CTCTGGTTCCCGTCACCACCTTGCTTACGCTCCCGCGCAAGCACTTCAATCCCCACGCCCGCTTCCTATGGGACGGGACTGATTCCGGTTCGATGTGCGTCGCCTTCATCAACGCCAGCCGCGCGGGCGTTCAGGCCGATGAACTGCGTCCGTGGATCTACAACTATATGAAGTGGATTTCGACCAGTCAGTTCCGGCTCGCTGATGGCACCCTGGCACGCAATCGGCCTCTGGCCAATTCGCTCTGGCTCGACGATCTTTATATGAGTGTGCCCGCGCTGGCGCAGATGGGGGCGTTGACGGGCGACCGGAGCTATTTCGACGACGCGGTGAAGCAGGTGCGGCAGTTTTCGGAGCGGATGTTCGTTAAGGAAAAGGGTCTGTACCGGCATGGCTGGGTGCAGGGAATGGAACCGCATCCCGCTTTCCATTGGGGCCGCGCGAATGGCTGGGCGATTATTGCGATGGCCGAATTATTGAGCGTGTTACCCGAGAATTATCCCGGACGCGCCGCGGTGCTTGCGCAGTATCGCGCGCACGCCGCCGGTCTTGCCGCCGTGCAAAGCGGTTCCGGCCTGTGGCATCAATTGCTCGACCGCAATGACTCCTATTTGGAAACGTCGGCGTCGGCGATGTTCACCTATGCAATCGCACGCGGCATCAATCGCGGCTGGCTCGACCCTCTCGTGTACGGTCCGATTGTGTCTCTCGGTTGGAACGCGCTGGCCCATCAGGTTAACGTGCAGGGCCAGGTCGAAAATACCTGTGTGGGCACCGGCATGGGTTTCGATCTGGCTTTTTATTATTATCGCCCGGTCAGTGTGCACGCCGCGCACGGCTATGGCCCGGTCCTGCTCGCCGGGGCGGAAATGATCACGCTCCGCGAGGGCCTCGGCGCGAAGGCGGAAGTAAGTGACGGCGCGGTCCAGTTCGCCCCGTCGCCGTCACAGCATTGAGGAAGGATTTTCGATTTGTCTCGGGCGACTGGATTTGTCGGCCGGATCGGTCGGATAGCAGCCGATTTGGAACAAGTTTAACCTCGGCATTCCTTAGTTGCTTGCCTGCGAAGATCCTCTGCTGGAAACTCCGGTGCTCCGGATGCGTCACCCTTTAACGCCCATGCGATCTATTATCCCCTTGATTGCCGTTTTTCTACTGGTGGGTTCCGCGCTGCAAATGATCGTTGCGGCGCCGAACTTGAGCGACGAAATCGATGAGACCGGAATGAACCGTCATACGTTCTCGCTTTTGCCGAAAGCGTTTCAGAAAAACCCCGAACTGGAGATGACGGGATTCACGGTGATGACGGATTACGGCAAGACCCAGCCAGTGGCCTCGCTCAAAAACCCGGTTTATTATCAGATTCACAATGGTGGTGAGCAATTGCGCGGCGAAATCACGACCTACAGCGAGGTGCCTGCTGCGGCGGTGTTGGCTGATATGCTTGAGCGCAGTCTTGCCGTTGCGGGTTATCAACCCGCCAAAGGCCCACAAAAACCCGCCTTGCTGTTGAATTATTTCTGGGGTGCGCACGATCGCATGGATAGCGACACGGCGGAAAAGTTTCCCGAATTGGCGCGAAACTACGTGATCGAGCGGGCGTTGTTGATTGGCGGAAAGGACTACGCCCGGAGACTATCGGAGGAACTCGACCGCCCGTCCCTGGTTATCGACCACACGCTGAAGGCGGATTTTCTTCGGGACCAAGCCATGGACGATCTCTATTATGTAGTCGTCTCGGCCTACAAATTTGACGACGTGGCGCACCATAAACCCCAGCTGCTTTGGCGGACGACCATGACAGTCAACAGCCATGGAATCAACATGGTGCAGGGGATGCCCGCTCTGATCGTGATGGCGAAGGATTTTTACGGGCGGCAGTCGACTCAGCCCATGGCGCTGCGTCGCGACGTGCGGACCGGGACGGTCAAACTTGGTCCGTTGGAAATCCTGGAAAGTGGCCCCTCTGTTTCCGCGCCGTCGCCCTCGAAATAAATACAGGTGGTCCCGTCTGGCCTGATCTGAGGAGGGGTTGGCGGACATTTCACCGTCCGCTCCCCTCGCTTCGCCGCGTTGAATCGGATCAACGCCAGCAGCCTTCGATAAACACGTGACCTTGCGGGTGGGCTTCCCAACGCGGCTCGACCCATACGGCGTGCGGATGCGGCGGGCGCTCCCAATGGCCGGCAATCCACGCATGATGGCCATCGCGCCACACATAGTAGCCTTTGATCCAAACGTGTTCACGCGAGGGACGTTGGCTTTCAATCACCACTTCGTGCCGTGGTGGCGGTGGCGGCACTGAAACATAGTTCAAGTGCACATTCACTGAGGCTGTTGGATGGATTCGGGCCTTGATTACCACTGGACCGTCGTGCCAAGTGCCGGCGACAAAGACGTAGCCGCGATCACGATGCTCCCAGCGGGGTGCGACCCACACCACGTTTTCGCGTGGCGGCAGTTCCCAACGGCCCGTTACCCAATCATGCCGCCCCGCGTGCCAGCTCCAGTAACCGCCGATCCAAACGTGGCGGGGTGACGGCCGATCCCGTTCAATAATGATTTCTTCCCGTGGCGGCGGCGGAGCGTTTTCCACCACGATCATCTCTTCAGGCGGAAGAGGAGCGGCCTCGACCACCACCGGCGGCGGAGGGAGGGGAGCATCCTCGACGATGACCGTGGAATGGCGAGGCCTTCGCTGCACCTCCTCAACCACGCAGCCGCTGGAAGCGGCGAGGAATAAGCCGAGGCCACCCAACCGGATCACGGCAGCGGCATGGCGATTTAGTTGTAAAGTGCGCAGAAATGATGGGTGCGTCATGTGCGAAGGGTAGACGTGCTTCCGTGGAATTGGTTTCGAATTTATCCGCGAGGTTTTTACCCGCTTCCAGGAACAAGCGGCGAAATTCGAAAGTATCCCACTCCGGGTATTCGCTCATTTGAGGATAGTTTCATTCCTTCCTGAGGACGGGACGTTTCGTACTGAGACGATTGCCCGACATCTCCGGGTCCACGCAAGGGGCCGGTGGCGTCGGCGGCCTCCTCATGGTGGAGGATAATGGTAATACTTTTCTGCCGGCCTATGACACCAATGGAAATGTCCATGGCCTCATCACGCTCAATGATGTGACTTTTGGTTCTGCGACTTACCCTGCGGGCAGTCTCGTCGCCAATTACGAATATGATGCGTTTGGGCAGACGCTCCGGGAAGAGGGACCCTATGCCGGCAGCAATCCGTTCCGCTATTCCACCAAGTACACTGATATCGAAACCGATCTGGTGTACTACGGCCTGCGCTATTACAGTCCGGGACTCGGAAGATTCATCAACGCCGATCCAAGTGAAGAAGCCGGTGGCGTGAACCTCTACGCCTTCTGCGGAAATAATAGCGTTGGCAGCACCGATTATTTGGGGATGGGAGAGCAGGACGAGAGTAGTTTCTATGGGGTGCTGTACTCGCCGGGGCATGGCGCGTACGACGACTTCGTTGCTTACGCCAACGGTGGTTTCGGTGGCTCTGATTCCGGTGGTTTTTCTTTCTCATTCTCCGGCGGCGACTCAGGCTACTACCTTCCGTCCACGGCGCGCTCCGGTGGCACCGTATTCGTCGGAAAACCCGGACCCTATTTTAATTCTAGCGTAGTCCAGACATTCATTCCCCCTGATCCCGCGGGTGTCGGCAACAAAACGAACAC
>JAYVMJ010000408.1:0-3589 GCA_043759025.1 Verrucomicrobiota bacterium
CCGACATGAACGCGTGGGACAGCACCGCCGTCAAAGATGTGATGGATCTCTGCCTCTCGTGCAAAGGCTGCAAATCCGAGTGTCCGTCAAATGTCGACGTCGCCCGGCTCAAAGCCGAATGGCAGCAGCACTATTACGATGCCAACGGCGTTCCGTTACGCTCGCGACTCGTGGCAAATTTCAACACATCCATGCGTCTCGCGGCGATTGCGCCATGGCTCTACAACTGGGCCGTCACCGCGCCCGACGTGTCGCGCTGGATCAAACGGTTCGCGGGCTTCGCGATCAAACGCAGTCTGCCCGCTCTCCATGCCACCACCCTCGCCGCCTGGCACGCCAAACACGCGAATAAAGGTGGAACCCGACCTCCGGGCGGGTTTTCGGGATCATCGCACCACACCAACCTGCCCGGAGGTCAGGTTCCACCCGCCCTCAGTCCAAATTTTCCGAACGGGCGCGTTTATCTTTTCTGCGACGAGTTCACCAACTACAACGATACCGACATTGGCATCAAGTCGATCCAACTGCTCAACCGTCTCGGCTACGAAGTCGTCATACCGAAACACGTTGAAAGTGGTCGCGCGCATTTTTCCAAGGGACTCGTGCGCGAAGCGAAAGCGTTCGCCATCCGCAACGTCGAGCTACTCGCCGACGTAATCACCACGAACGCGCCGCTCATCGGCATCGAACCGTCGGCGATTCTCGGATTCCGCGACGAATACCCCGATCTTGTCCCCGATGAATTGCTCGCCGCCGCACAGGCGTTGGCCAAAAACGCGCTGCTCATCGACGAATTTATTGCACGCGAAATCGACGCCGGCCGGATCGCCCGCGACGCGTTTGTCGCGCGTCCGCAAGCCATCAAGCTGCACGGACATTGTCACCAAAAAGCTTTATCATCGCTCGTGCCGACCGTGAAAATGCTGGAATTACCCGCGGGCTATAAAGTGACGATTATTCCTTCGGGCTGCTGCGGCATGGCGGGATCCTTCGGATACGAGGAAGAGCATTTTAAAATCTCCCAACAGATCGGCGAACTGGTGCTTTTCCCTGCCGTCCGGGGCGCAACGGACGACACGTTGGTCGCGGCGCCGGGCACCAGCTGTCGTCATCAAATCAAAGACGGCACCGGTCGCGTCGCGCTGCATCCGGTCGAAATTCTGCACGCCGCGCTCATCTAGCAGGCTAAGGCCGGTTCGATTTAATGACCCCACGCCGTTTGGCTGTGCCGCCGACCACTGGAGCGCGGGGCGACCTCGCGCACGTAGCGCGGCAGCGGGTCGCGGCCGCTCCAGGTTGCACTCAACTCGTGGCGGGAAACCGGGCATCCCCCATGACCGCTCCATGACTTTCTTCCTATATCGCCAAGCGAGTCCGGTGTGTTAATCTGCCGGCCACATGTCGAACTCCGATCATCGCCGCACGGGGAGCTATTATGGGACCGTTTGTTTTGCATGCGTTATTCTCACCTGTTTCGCCGGCTACTTTCCGCAACAAACCTACTACGGCTCAGAGTGGATGGTCCTGCTTACGTTCGTGTTGGGCGGCGTTTACACCGTGGTCAGCCTGATCGGTGGCCGGCTAATCGACTTACGCGGAGCCAAGGCTCACTTGGTTTACTATGTTCTGCAATGCACCATTGTCACTGCGCTCATTTTCCTCAGTCCCTCCCGCGGTTTTTTCGGAATCATCGTTCTCCCGTTGGCCGCCCAGGCTATTTTCGATCTTCGCACGCGTAATGCGCTGCTCGTGAGCGCTTATTTGTTTGGGATCAACATCCTGTTATGGGCGATTCCCTATGGATGGCGCGGAGCCTACGAAGCCTGTATAAATTATTCCGCCGGATTTGCCTTCACACTTTTTTTTGCGGCAATTACCCGTCAGGCCCTGATGGCCCGCAAGCGTGAGGAAAAACTCCGGCAGGAAGTGGAGGCGGCCAACCGGCAGCTGCGTGATTACGCCGAGCAGGCCGGCGACCTCGCCACCACGCGCGAACGCAATCGCGTGGCCCGGGAAATTCACGATGGCGTCGGTCATTATCTTACCGTGATCAAAACCCAACTGGACGCGGCCGCCGCGCTACTCCCCGCGCAACCCGGGAAAGCGCGTGAATCGATCCTGAAAGCCGCCAGACTGAGCGGCGAGGCGCTCGACGATGTCCGGCGCTCGGTCGGGGTACTTCGCACCGACACGGGACGTCCCCCGTTACCCGAAGCGCTCAAGGAACTGGTGGCTCAAGGTTCGCCCATACCCGCGTTTGCAATCGAGGGCGCGCCGCGACCGCTGGCCTCCACCGTGGAACATGCACTCTTCCGCGCCGCGCAGGAAGGCCTTACGAATATTCGCAAACATGCCCGCGCCACGAGCGCCCTGCTGATCCTCGACTTTCGCACGCCGCAGCGAATCCGATTGGAATTATCCGACAACGGCGTCGGCACAATCCACCAGCCGCCCGGCTCCGGCTTCGGCCTGATGGGATTACGCGAACGCATCGAATTGCTCGGCGGCCAAATGGAAACTGCCAACCGGCTCGATGGCGGTTTCGCCCTGACAGTGGAGGTTCCAGCGTGAAAAAAATCCGCATCATGCTGGTGGACGACCAATCACTTTTTCGCGAGGCGCTGCGCACATTGCTGTCGTTGCAGGACGGTTTTGAAATCGTCGCGGAGGCCGAAAACGGCGAGCGCGCGGTCTCCCTCGCGAAAGTCCATCACCCGGACGTAATCCTCATGGATCTCCGCATGCCGGTACTCGGTGGCGTCGACGCCACGCGGAAAATCATCGCGGCGAATCCAGCGAGTCGCGTCGTCGTCCTCACCACATTCGAGGAAGACGAGGAAATTTTCGACGCCATGCGGGCCGGCGCGCTCGGCTATCTGTTGAAAGCCTGCTCCGCGGAAAAACTCGGTGAAGCCCTTCGCGCCGCCGCCAAGGGAACTTCCGTGCTCGAACCTTCCGTCGCCGCCCGCATGATGGCCGAACTCAACCGCTTGACCGTCCGGGAGGGAAAGCGCCCCACGCAGACGTTGCCGGACCCGTTATCGGACCGCGAACTCGGCGTGTTGAAACTGCTGGCCGACGGCTGCAGTAATAAGGAAATCGGCGTCCATTTGAAAATCACCGAGGGCACCGTGAAGAATCATATGACAAACGTGCTCGAAAAACTCGGTGCGCTCGACCGAACGCAGGCTGCATTGCGGGCCCGCGAGATCGGCCTGATTTAGCGCGTCCTCGTTCCGGAACATCAGTTGATCCCGTGGCTCACGGTCGCGCGAACACCCGATCGACGGTGATTCATCAGACGGAAATCAAGGGGGACACCGGTTTGGCGTTGCTCACGCGGGTCAAGGATTTTGGCCAGGGGTAGGATCCGGTTTTTTATACGCTTTGCGGCAACTTGAAAGCGACCGGTGGCGGCTAGCGCGGGAACTGGTTCACCAGTGAAGTGTTCCGCAGCGGCTTTGACCTTATTTTCAAAATAGAGCATGCGCCGCGCGGCATCCGACTTTTCTGCCAACGGCCTTTCTTTCCGCAGCATTTTCTGCTTTCCTCGGACGAGTGTATTTCGACTACGCTGAACGCCGCGCAC
>JAYVMJ010000409.1:0-2548 GCA_043759025.1 Verrucomicrobiota bacterium
AGTAACCGAATGGTGCGGTCGTAAAGGGTGTCGAGGACCGGCGGGAGTTTGTAGAGAATTTTTTCCGGAGTCTGGACTTCGGGGAATGCGATACCCTGGGCACTCAGGTCGTCCCGGTAGGCGGGGTGCGCCAACAGGTCCTGGCGTGTACGGCGGACGGTAAGCGGTTGGATGACGTGCGTGCGAATGAGATCGTAGATGGCACGTACGCCTTCACGAACGGCGACGGGATCGGGCTCGCGCTTGAGCCGGTCGAATTCCTTGATGAGCGGGGCGAAGAAACGTTGAAGGTTGGCGGTCTCATCCAGCGTGGAGTCTTTGCTGTCTTGGAAAAGATAAACGAGATTGGCGATGTCGCTCGGGCGGTTGTTGAGCGGGGTCGCAGAGACGAGGATGACTTTTTTGGTGTAAGCGTGGCCCAATTCGTCCCGGCGGCGGGTGGGTGATTTGCAGATGCGCTGAAGCTCCTGATACATCCCGGCGGTGTCGGTGCGAAACTTGTGGGCCTCGTCCACCACAATGAGGTCGTAATCCTCGGGGTGGGTGATTTTGTGCAAACTGCCCGTGGTGATGATCCGGGTGTTCTTGAGATCGATCTGCCGGATGGTGTCTTCCCAGTTTTCCACGAGCGCGGGCGGAACCACGAAGAGCGTAGAAGAGTGGTGGTTGGTGACGTAGCCGTTGGTGTAATAGAAGCGTTTGGCGATGAGAGCTGCAACAAGGGTTTTGCCCAGACCGACCACATCAGAGAGAAAGAATCCACCGTGACGATGCAGCTTCGCGTAACCGTCGCTCACCGCGTCAGCCTGGTAGGAGAGTTTTTTGAAACCCGAGGGAAGGTCTTCCAGGACGCTGGGGTCGTAGTGGATGGCAGCGCCGAAATACTCGGCGAGAAACTTAATGAAGAGCTCGTGCGGGGTGAACGAGTCGTTGAGAAAGGTTTGTCGCTTGATTTCCTGAACATGCTCGGGACCGACAGGTACTCCTTCATCCCATAGCCTATTGAACGTCTCCGTTGCGAAATCGATATCGTGGTCATCGCGGAGTTCGACATTGAATTCGAAGTTACGCTCAAGGCCGGCATCGGTAAGGTTGGAGGAACCCGTAATCACGGCACCGTAGCCGTGGGCGTGTTTAGTTTCCTCGCGGAAAATATAAATCTTGGCGTGGATGGTCTGTGAGGGATGAATACGAATCTCCAGCTTGCCCGTGGTGATATCGTCCACGAAACCCACCATGCCGTCTTCCACTCGCCGGTCGTAGGCGGATTTTTGGATATCGTTGCTTAGCGCGTTTAAAAATTGAGTCCGGGAGGCAGTAGGATTGGCGCCAAATTGCAGACCCTTGTCCCATGCTTCTTGCACCAAGCGATCAATATTGATGCCAACGAGAATGCGGATTTTACCTGAGGATTGAACAAACGGCCTGATACGAAAATAGCCTGAGGCACGAAAATAACCAACGAGCACATCGAGGAAATGGATTTTCTTGTGCTGAAATATCCCCTCGATTTTTTCAATCAGAGTGCGGCTTTCTTCATTTGTGAAAAACTTGGTGGACATGAAACGGGTAACTATTCGTAAACTGCCGGCAGGCCTGCGAAATACCAAGCCGTTTAATGGAAACTATTCCTCTTCTCCGCAATACTCGGCGATCAGATTCTGGTTGTATTGAAAGAGTCTGCGCGAAAATCCGGTCTGAAAACTTATCGATCCGGCTTCCACAAGCAGCAGCCCTACAGGCATGCTCACCGTGTCAGCTTCCGGTATTTGATCCGGTGCGGTTGCTCGGCTTCCTTGCCTTTGCGCTTCCGGTAATCCTCGAGATAACCCGAATAATTTCCGGCGTACCAGTGCACGTAGCTGTCGCCTTCGAAGGCCATGATGTGCGTCGCCACGCGATCGAGAAACCAGCGGTCGTGGGAAATGATCACCGCACAACCCGCAAATGTCTCCAGCGCCTCCTCCAGCGCGCGAATGGAATTCACGTCGAGATCGTTGGTCGGTTCGTCGAGCAACAGCAGGTTCGCGCCGCTCTTCAACACCCGCGCCAACAACACGCGGTTGCGTTCACCGCCGGACAGCACGCCGACTTTTTTTTGCTGGTCCGCGCCGGTGAAACCGAATTGCGCGCAATAGGCCCGGCTGTTCACCGAGCGCGTGCCGAGCGTCATCACTTCCTGACTGTCGCTGATGACTTCCCAAATCGTCTTGTTGCCCTCGAGTGAATCCCGCGACTGCTCCACGTAGGCGGATTTCACGGTATCACCAACCTTGAAGGAGCCCGCGTCGGGTTTCTCGAGCGCGGTGATGAGCTTGAAAAGCGTCGTCTTGCCCGCGCCGTTGGGGCCAATGATGCCAACAATGCCGCCGGGCGGCAGCGCAAATCCCAGTTTATCGAAAAGCAGTTTGTCGCCGTAACCCTTCGCCACGCCCTGCGCCTCGACCACCACCGAACCGAGTCGCGGTCCGGGAGGAATGATGATTTCGAAAAGTTTTTCCTGCTCGGCCACGTCCTGTTTGAGCATCGTTTCGTATGCATTGAGGCG
>JAYVMJ010000410.1:0-1654 GCA_043759025.1 Verrucomicrobiota bacterium
TACGTGCGAGGCAAGCGGACACCTCCGGAATTAAATCCGGACCCGCCTTCGCGTAGGGCTTCGGCGCGGCAAAGACGATTAGTCGGAGGAGACTTTGCAAGTTTCGCTTCTGCCATTCAGCGAAACCATCAGTGGTTAACCCTTCTGCGGATCGGTGGCTGAAATTTTCCGAAGATTTATTTCCCAGACACAGCCTAATCCGTCTCCAACCGCTTTCCCATGCAGATCAGCGGCTCGACCGCGTAACCAAGGCGGCGGTAAAATTCCACCACGTCCTCGTTATCATGGCGTACCTGCAAATTAATTTTGGGACACCCTGCGGCGCGCAACAGCCGTTCCGCCTCAGCCATCAGTGCGCGCCCAATCCCCTGTTTTCGATGCGCGGGATCAACGGCGAAGGAATTAATCCACCCTCGCCGACCTTCGTAGCCGGCCATGAGCACGCCGACGCGTTTTCCGTCCAGCTCCGCCACCAGAAACCACTCGGGATTTACCTTCAACTTGCGCGTGATATCCTTGCGTGGATCGTTCTGCGGACGCAACAAATCGCCCGCGCCCCACAGTTCGATCACCGCCGCTTCGTCAGCGGCTTGATAAGGTCGGATCTTTATTTGTGATCCCACGGCAGTTGCAGTTTTAACTTCGGGTATTTCCAAATTCGCACGACGTCGAACATCTTGCCGGGATTTAAAATCCCGCGCGGATCGAGCGCGTGTTTCACGGCCTGCATCGCCATGACTTGCGCCGGACGGTGCTGAATCCGCAAAAACGGGGTCTTCGCCAAACCGATGCCATGCTCGCCAGAAATCGCGCCGCCGAATGACACCACCGTTTCCATCAGCGTCTGCACCGCGGCTTCCGCCGCCTTCGTTTCAACGGCATTGTCGCGGTGATACATGATGTTCACGTGAAGATTGCCGTCCGCGAGATGGCCGAACGTTGGGATCGGGAGTTTCGATTTCTGCTTCAAGCGGGTAATGAACCGCGCAAATTTCTCGTAGTTGCGCATCGGCACCACGATGTCCTCGTTCAATTTCGAATCACCGAGTTCAAACATCGCGCCAGAACATTTGCGCCGGACGGACCATAATTCCTCCACCTCCGCGCGCGAGTGCGCTTCCTTGAAGGCAACGGTATTTTCCTGCGCCCAGACGAGGACGGTTTGCTTCAGATCGTCCACTTCCGCCTGCGACCCTGCCAATTCCAGCAGGATAACCGGGCGGCCCGACTGACCCTCGAAAACCGTTTTACCCGTCGCGCGCTCGGCGCACAGCACGCTTTCTGTATCGAGGAATTCGCAAATCGCCGGCTGCACTCGCTGCCGAAAGAGTTTTCGCGCCGCACTCAATGCGGCCACTTCATGCTCGAACGACGTCAGCAACGTCCAGCGCGCGGCCGGCATCGGCACCAGTTTCAACACCGCGCCCGTCACAACCCCGAGCATGCCTTCGCTGCCGATCCAGAGATCGCGCAGATTAAAACCGGCGGCAAATTTCTTGGTCGCGGTCCCCCACTCGACAAATTCTCCCGTCGGTAAAAAGCCGCGCAACGCGATCACGAAGTCGCGCGTCACGCCGTATTTTCCTCCGTGCATGCCGCCGGCATTACAGGCGACATTTCCACCGATCGTGCAATAATCCTTCGACGACGGATC
>JAYVMJ010000411.1:0-2218 GCA_043759025.1 Verrucomicrobiota bacterium
AGCGTTTACTCACTGATATTAGGCATGGGACTTTACGGCGTGATGTTTGCCGTGCCGATTTTCGTGCAGGACTACCTGCAATTTACCGCAACGCAGAGCGGAATGCTCCTGATGCCCGGCGCGATCGCCTCGGCCGTGATGATGATCATCATGGGAAAAATCTCCGGAAAAATCGACGCGCGCCTGTTGATCGCCATTGGAGCCATGGTGCTGACCGGTTCGGCGATAATGCTGTCCCGAATCAATCCCGACACGGGGGTCGACACGCTTTTCTGGCCGCTCGTATTTCGCGGCTTTGGCACTGTGGCGATGTTCCTGCCACTGAGCCTGGCTACGCTGGGCGATTTACCCAAACGCGACATCGCCGCCGGCTCCGGATTCTACAATCTCACCCGTCAAATGGGCAGCAGCATCGGCATTGCGCTGATCACCACGTCACTGGCCCATCGCGAATCCATTCACCGCGCCGTGCTCGCGGAGAAAATCAACCTGGCGCAGCCCGAGACGCTTTCCCGCCTGCATCTTTTCACGGGCGCATTTGCCCAGCACACCGCGGACCCGGTGCTGGCCCACCACCAAGCGCTCAAGGCTATGGACGGTATCCTCAACAGCCAGTCACTGCTCCTTTCCTTCGCGGATGTTTTTATGTACGTGGCCATCGCATTTGTCATCACGCTTCCCTTGCTTTTCCTTCTCGGTAAAGGCGCCAACAAACAGGCCGCTGCCGCCGCACACTGATTTCCTCAATTTAAATTACCATGAATACAGCCACTAACTCTCCCGCGCGTCCCGCTTCCCAGCCGGCTCCGTCCGCGCCTCAACGGGCGCCGAAGCCCGAGCAACGCAAACGCGGGATCATCAAACCGCTGCTGATCGGCGCGGTGGTTATCGCCGGCATCGCGTGGGCCGTGCATTTCGGCATCCACTCGTATCACTATGTCGAAACCGACAACGCTTACATTACCGGCCATCTTCACCAAGTGAGCGCCCAGATCGATGGTCAGATAAAAGAGGTGCTGGTGACGGATAACCAGGACGTGAAAGCCGGCGACGTGCTCGTACGCCTTGATCCGTTGGAATTTCAAATCGCCGCTCAAAAAGCGGAAGCCAGCGTTGAACAGGCCCGCGCCCAGGAAAACCAAACCGCCGCCGCCGCCGCGCAAGCCGACGCGCAACTCGCCGAAGCCAACGCGCACGTCGCCCAAGCCGAAGCGCAAATCACGCAGGCACGCGCCCAACTCGAGCTGGCCCGTCTCACCGCCGGCCGCAGCGATCAGCTCCTTCAAAACGGTGGGGCTACGACGAAAGCCGATGTCGATAGTTCCCGCACCGCGCTCGCCGCCGCCCAAGCTGCGGTCGATGCCGCCACCGCCAACCACACTGCGGCGCAAGCCGGAGTCGGGTCCGCCCGAGCCGCGCAAAAATCCGCCGTCTCGCAAGGCACCGCCGCTGCGGCCAACGTAGCTGCCGCCCAAGCAGGCTTGCATGACGCCCAACGCCAGCTCGCTTACACCAGCATCGTGGCTCCGGCCGACGGACGCGTTGGCAATAAAATCGCCGAGTCCGGCAATCGCGTTTCCGCCGGCCAGACTTTGCTCGCCATCACGGAACCCAATCCGTGGATTGTCGCCAATTTCAAGGAAACCCAGTTGCCGCTAATGAAACCCGGCCAAACGGTGGAAATCACCGTCGATGCTTTGCCCGATGAGGTTCTTCACGGCCACGTTGACAGTCTTTCACCAGCCAGCGGCGCGCAATTTGCGCTTCTGCCGCCCGACAATGCGACGGGAAATTTCAACAAAGTTGTACAACGCGTGCCCGTAAAAATCGTCCTCGATGCCGACAGCCTCGCCAAGCTCGGGAACCGGCTCCGCTTCGGTTATTCGGTCATCGCGAACGTCCGGGTCCGCTGAAATTTATCCCCGATAATTTTTCTTGCAGGCAGGCCCGGCGCTCGTGCTTAGTAACCGTTCGATTGGACCTTTAGCTCAGTTGGTTAGAGCGTTTCGTTGACATCGAAAAGGTCACTGGTTCGAGTCCAGTAAGGTCCACCAATTAGAAAAGCCGCTATTCAGCAATGAGTAGCGGTTTTTTGTTGTTAGAAAAACGGCTCAGTGACAACGTAGGTGACAACGGGATAATTGAGTTATTCTGATATCCTGTGTGCTTACAGACGTGTACGAAATATTCCCTTGATGTTTATCGTCGGAAGCCGCTG
>JAYVMJ010000412.1:0-1686 GCA_043759025.1 Verrucomicrobiota bacterium
AAGTCTTTTTTCCCGAGCCGGCCCAATTGCGGGCCGGCTTTTTTATGTCCGGTCGGAAACGGTTTGTTTTCTGCTGCGCGGTCACGCCTTTTGAAAAAGGTAGTGGCTGACGTGCCACTCCTCGCCGCCGCGAAAATTCCAGAGTTCGGCGCAGGAAAGATAAAATACGCGCCAGTAGGCCCACCATTTAATCGCCTGATCGGCGCCGTAGGTTTGGACGAAAAGCGGCATGATCTCCGTGCGGTGAGCGTCCATGTTTTGCAACCAGTGCTCGGCGGTTTTGGCGTAGTGAGTGCCATTGACCTTCCACTCGATGATTAATTTCAGATCGTCCTGAAAACGACCGAAAAGATCGTGCGAAGGCATCATACCGCCGGTGAAAAAATATTTGGTCAGCCAATCGGTTTCGTCGCCCACGACGAAATGGTAGGCGAAGCGGGCGTGGACAAAAACATGGGCGAAAAAGAAGCCTCCGGGTTTGAGCCACCCCGCGATGTGTCCCATCAGTCGCGGCCAGTTTTTCATGTGCTCGAACATTTCCACCGAAACGACCCGGTCGAATTGTGCGGTTGCGATATCGAAATCGTTCATGTCGCAGGTGATCACGGTCACATTTGCAAATCCGCGCTTTAGCACTTCGCTGGTGATGTGTTCGCGTTGAGTGCGGGAATGTGAGACGGCCGTTATCCTTGATTGGGGATACTTTTCCGCCATCCAAAGCGTGAGCGAACCCCAGCCGCAACCGAGCTCCAAAATATTCAATCCGTTTGTGATCCGGGCTCGTTCACAAGTGAGCGCGAGCATCTTCTCCTCGGCTTGGGCCAGTGATTCGTCCCCGCGTTCATAGTAACAACTGGAATATTTCAGGCGTGGACCGAGACATTTCTGATAAAAAACGGTCGGAACCTCGTAGTGCTGTTCCTTTGATTCTGAAGTGTTAACGGCAATCGGCCGCTGACGGAGTTCCTCGGCGAAAAGACGCGCTTTGGTGGCATGGTCGGTCGATTCTTCCTCTTGCAGACGTAGGCGGAGCAACCGCCTGATTCCGATTCGAATCAGCCAGTCCGGCAGCAGGTTTTTTTTAAGCAAAGCATCGATCATGTTTTTTTCGGAAACCAAGGAACGAACGCGCTCGTGGTCTTCTGATAATGGCGATAGGCTTCGCCTTTGGAGCGGAGGGACTGTTCCTCGGTTAGCGGTATTCCAGTTACGCGTAACAGAAGGTAAAGGATGCTTACCGGACCAATTGCTGCGAGCCATCCCCAGGGAGAAGCGAGGGCAAAAACAAAATACGAAACCCAGACTAACCACTCGAAAAAATAGTTTGGATGGCGGCTGAAATGCCAGAGCCCGACATCACAGACTCGCCCTTGGTTGTCTTGGTTGCGCTTGAATGCGGCGAGTTGCGCATCGGCGACGGCTTCACCGACGAGCGCAAGCAGCCACAAAACGGCCCCGCCAATCTCCAGCGGATGGAGGCGTGGATCGCGATTGAGGCAGATGATGAAAAAAGCGACGCCGAGCAGAACGACCGAGGCCGCTTGCATCTGGAAAAAGCCGGCCATCTTGGGAATGAAGTTTGCCGCCCACTCTTTGCGTAGTTGCGCGTAACGTCCGTCTTCCACGGGGTGATGGCCGAGCACACGCCGATAAAGGTGAGTGCCGAGACGCACACTCCAGAGAGTC
>JAYVMJ010000413.1:0-7266 GCA_043759025.1 Verrucomicrobiota bacterium
AAGCGACGAGCGACACCTCACTCACCGGCGTACGTTCCAGCGTTCGCTTTAACCAAAATAGAAAATCAATACACTTATGAAAATCACCAGACACGCATCGGCGGCTTGGCAGGGCGGAATCAAGGACGGCAAAGGCACCATTTCCGCCGAAAGCGGCGCGCTGAACGCCTACCCCTACGGCTTTTCCAGCCGCTTCGAAGGACAGAAGGGCGGCAACCCGGAGGAACTGATTGGCGCGGCCCACGCGGCTTGTTTCACCATGGCGCTCTCGCTCATGCTCACCGAGGCCGGGCTTAAACCCACGCAATTGGACACGTCGGCGGCAGTGACGATCGAACAGGTCGACGGTGGTTTCGCCGTCACCTCCAGCAAGCTGACGCTGAAGGCCAAAGTTCCCGGCACGGATAATGCGAAGTTTCAGGAGATCGCGGCGAAAGCCAAGGCGGGTTGTCCGATTTCAAAATTGTTGAAAACAGAAATCACGCTCGACGCGACGTTGCTTTCTTAAGCGGACGATTTCCGGATTTAAGCACCACAGAATACGCGGAAGACACAGAAATAGCAGACGGATTGGACGCTCCCACTCTCAGTTCGGGAAAGCCCTAGTCCGGGTTTCTTTTCTGTGTCTTCTGCGTGTTCTGTGGTTATTTTTTGTCCGCTTTTGCCCAGGCTCAACTCCTTGAGTTTGCGGTGAAACGGGATCGCGAGCTCGCCTTCGGCGAACTCGCAATGACAGCAGCGCAATTCCGCGGATGGGTGGCGCGCCGTCAGTCTCGCGCTTCGCCTTGATTGTTGCCGATCCGCTCCGCAGAGTGAAAGGAGTGAAACTTCCCCGCACCCTGGCCGTCGCTGCTTTCCTCTTTATTTTAAGTTTCCTGTCGGCGCGCGCGGCGGAAGAGTTTAAACTCTGTACGCCGGGCGCCTCAGTGGAAGCCGTCGCCCTCGGCAAGTTTCTCCGCGACATTTCCGGTAATCATACTCTCGTCGGTCAGCATTGCGTGCCGCTGCTGGGATCCACTCGCCTCGCGGGCGACTACAAAATGACCGGCCACTATCCGGCGGTCTTCAGCCAGGATTTTGGTTTCAGCGCGCCGGGGACGTGGGACGGAATCAATTATCGTCAGGCAATCGTTGACGAGGCGATCCGCCGGAATGAAGAGGGCTTCATCATTAACCTCATGTGGCATGCGGTTCGTCCCACCGACGACGAACCCGTGGAGTTTGAGCAATCGGTGCAGGGAAAACTCACCGATCAACAATGGCAGGAATTGCTGACGCCCGGCTCCACTCTGAATGAACGCTGGAAGTCGCAGGTCGATGTGATCGCCTTTTTTCTCAAGCAGCTGCGCGATGCCCGCGTGCCGGTTCTCTGGCGGCCCTATCATGAAATGAACGGCGACTGGTTTTGGTGGGGTGGGCGGAGCGGCGAGAATGGGTACAAGAAACTTTATCGGATGTTGTATGACCGCCTCGTGCATTTCCATCACCTCGACAATCTCATCTGGATTTTCGGCGGCAATGAGATCAGGCCCAAGGTGGGAGCGTACGCGGATTTCTTTCCGGGTTCCGACGTCGTCGACGTGCTCGCCACGGACGTCTACTCAAGCAACTTTGCGGGGCACGATTACGAGGACCTGCTGGCACTGGCGGACGGAAAACCCATTGCGCTCGCTGAAGTCGGCCCGGTACCGACCCCGGAGATTTTGAAAAAGCAGTCCCGCTGGGCGTGGTTCACCGCTTGGGGCGAAATGGCGGGCTCGCGAACCGATCGCGCGGCGGTCAAGGAGCTGCTGGCTGACGATTCGGTCCTGACGTGGGAAAAACTTCCGTGGGTTAAAATAAAACACCCCACCGTTCACTATCCCGTGATCAAATAGCCACACGCGCAATCTTCCCATTTCCCCTTTTAACATGAAAACAAAAAGCATCCTTTCCCTGTTCGCCGTGGTTGGCTGGCTTTCGACGGGCGCGACAAGTTCAGTTGCGTCGAACGCGACCGACGCCACAACCATGTCGGTGAAAGCGAACGATCCGGGAATAGTTTATGAAGGCCGCAGCGCGGTCGAGGCGACGGGGGCGGTGCGGCTCGGATTTCCCGGCGTGGCGGTGCATTTGAATTTTCATGGGCCGTCGCTCAGTCTGAAAGCGGCGGCTTCGGACGATGATCTCTATTTCGACGTGAGTGTGGACCGAGCCGCGCCGACGCTGCTGACGTTGCACAAGGGCGAGGGCGATTATGTGGTGATGACGAGCGGGCAGGCTGCGGATCACTGGGTGGTGCTCACGCGACGCAACGAGAGCTGGCAGGGAACGATTGCGATCATGGGCTTTTCATTCGGGGTCGGCGGAAAGTTGTTGGCCGCGCCTGAATTGCCGAAACGGAAGGTGATGTTTATCGGCGACTCGGTGACTTGTGGCGAGTTGACTGCCTACGAAGCCGGTCGGGACACGAAGGCGAAGATCAATTCGAATGCGCGCCTTTCCTACGGCATGGTTCTCGCCCGCCGGCTCGGTGCGCAGTGCGCTCTCGTCAGTTACGGCGGACGGGGAATTATCCGGGATTGGCAGGGCATTCGCGACACCCGGAATGCGCCGCAGTTTTACGAGTTGGCGTTGCCCGATGATCCTGCGCTCACGTGGGATCAGTCGCGTTATGTGCCGGACGCCATTGGAATTCAGCTCGGGACGAACGATTTCAGCCAGGGGATTCCGGATCAGAATGAATTCGTGAACGCATATGTGCAGTTCATCGAAAAAGTCCGCCGCGACGCCCCGGATGCGGTGATCGTGGTGATGGATTCACCGATGGTGGACAACGATGCGAACCGCGGACCACGTCGGAGCGCGCTGCATTTTTATCTGGAACAAATTGTGGCGCGCGTCGGCAATCCGAAGGTCATCCTGGCCTCGCTCAGCCATTATCCCGGCGTTCCGGGAAATACGCATCCCACCGGAAAAGAGCACGAGGCGATCGCGTCGGAACTTGAACCTGTTTTCCGCCGCGCGCTTGGCTGGTAAGCGCGCTCAGGCGGAACAATGCAATCGGAGTGGCCCACGAAACACACGAATGACACGAAAAGAAGCAGTTCCGGGCAAACCCAATCCGGTTTTTATTTCACCAAACGGTGCACGGAATAGTACAATGACTCGCTGCGCAGCCGTCTGATTTTTGTGCGGTTCGTGTTTCGGGGGTGAGTATTCTGCATCGAGCCGGCTCACGCGGACGGTGTGTGTTTCTGCGCGGCTCGGGATTCCGCATCGCTGGCAATTGCGGATCGTGCGGGCGTGGGCTGGGCGGCGGCTGGCGTCTCGTGGCTGGGTGGCTGCCGTGGTCCGCCGGTCCCGCGTGGATGGTCGCGGATCGCTTTGATAAGAATCGATCCGATCACGATGAGTGCCAAGGCAAGCAATGGTCCGGTAAAAATGTCCATGCTGGTTCGGACCCGTCGTCGTGCCCTCTCGTTCCCGCTCATATCCCGTCAATCAGTAACCCGGAGGCGAAGAGTCGGAACGGTTCGAAGTGGTTAGATCCAGCGGGATCGGTCCGGGGAAATTGCGCCGGATGGCTTCGCGCAGAATTGCCTCGGTCGCCGTTGCGCCGATGCGGGTGACCCCAAGAGCGTGCACCCGCAGCAAATCGTCGAGTGTGCGCACGCCGCCGGCGGCTTTGATTTGTACTTTCGGGCCACTGTGCCGACGCATGAGCGCGAGGTGGTGATCGGTCGCGCCGCGATAGTTGTAGTCGCCGTTGGGTTGTTTGACGAAGCCGTAGCCTGAGGAGGTTTTCACGAAGGCGATGCCGTGCTCCGTGCAAAGTTCGCAGAGGCGGATGATAGGTTCGTCCTGCAGATAGTCGTTTTCGAAGATCACCTTTAGCATCGCGCCGCGTGAAGCGCACGTGGTGGCGACGGCTTTCAACTCTTCCGACACATGCGCCCAATCGCCACCGAGTACCTTGCCGATATTGACCACGACATCGATTTCAGTGGCCCCTTCGGTGATCGCGCGCTCGGCTTCGGCGACTTTAAGGCCAATGTGGCTGTTCCCGTGAGGAAACCCCGCGACCGCACAGACGCCGACTCCGGACCCTGCAAGTTCCGCGACGGACATTGGCACGGCATAGGGTTTAACACACGCGGTCGCGCAGGAGCAGCGCCGCGCAATCGCGAGACCGGCGCGCAGTTGTTCATCCGTCATGGTGGGGTGAAGCAGCGAATGATCGATCATTCGCGCGAGAGCGAGCACGCTGGGCGTGGCCATGGGGCTGGACATCGCTCCAGTCTGTTCAGGAGAAATCCCTATTCAAGACCGCTCTCAGGGTTTGCCTGATTTTACCGGTTGCGCTCGCAGCGCCGCGAGAGGGCAACCATTTTGTGCAGAACTGGATGAGTCCCTGTCGGTCTACACTCCGGGAGTGAAGCGCGTGAGCAAAACACCAAGAAAACTATGTCGAATGTTTCGTTGCGCTGGCAGTCTTGGATAGCTGGACAAACGCACTCGCGCTCCCCCGCGAGTGAAATGCCTTTACGCGCGGAATTATTTACGGTCGACCAGCTCATCCGCCATGCGCGCGTGCTGGCCGTCGACCATCAGGTCGGCGCCAAGGGCAATTCCAACCACTTGTTGGACCGGCTGGATGAAAACGAACAGGTATTTCGCGAATTCAACCGCGGAACTCTCGCCGTCGATCCAAGCCGCAAAGTCACGCCGGCGGCGGAATGGTTGCTGGATAATTTTTATCTGATCGAAGAGCAAATCCAGCTCGCCCGCCGCCACCTTCCCCAAGGTTATAGCAAGGAATTACCGCGCTTGCGGAAAGGCCCGTCGGCCGGAATGCCGCGCGCTTACGATATCGTGCTGCAGTTGATCTCGCACGCCGATGCGCAGATCGACGCCACGCCGCTCAGCGCATTTATCTCGGCCTACCAGTCCGTGGCCGCACTCAAGCTGGGCGAATTGTGGGCCATTCCGATCATGTTGCGCCTTGGCCTGATCGAAAATCTCCAGCGCATCACGAAACGCCTGCTCAGCGCGCGGCAGGATCGCGATCTGGCCGACTTGTGGATGGACCGCTTGCAGACGGTCGCCGAAAAGAGTCCCGCCAATGTGATCATCGTCGTGGCGGACATGGCGGAATCCGAATTGCCGCTGACGAGTTCGTTTGTGGCGGAATTCAGCCAGCGTTTGTCGCGGCAAAGCCCCGTGCTGCACCTCGCGCGGACGTGGCTTGAGCAACGTCTCACCGAACAGGGACAGTCGATTGAGCAACTGGTCCAGATTGAAAGTCAGAGTCAGGCGGCGGACCAGGTTTCGGTGAGCCACAGCATCGCGAGCCTGCGTTTCCTCAGCGCGATGGACTGGAAGGAATTTGTCGAGACGCTGAGCGTGGTGGACCAAACGCTGCGCAATGATCCGGCGGGAGTTTACAGCGAAATGGATTTTGCCACCCGCGATCGTTACCGTCACTCGGTCGAGGCGTTGGCGCGGTGCAGTGCGCTGACCGAAATCGAAGTCGCGCGACGCGCGATCGAATTGGCGGCGGGCAACCTGAACCGGGAAGGACGCGGCGATCGCAAGAGCCACGTCGGTTATTATCTCATCGACAAGGGTGGCCGCCAGCTGGAACGCGCGGTTGGTGCGCGCATGAAATGGAATACGATCGGGGCGCGCGGGGTGAAACGGTTTCCCCTGATGTTCTACGCCGGCGGCATCGGTCTGTTTACGCTCGTGGCGACGGCCTGGTTTGTTTGGGCGGCGCGCCAACGGGGCCTGACAGTGGGGGAATTGATCTGCAGTGCGCTGGTATTTTTGGTGTGCGCAAGCCAGCTGGGCGTGGCGTTGATCAACTGGCTTTCGACGTTGCTCATCGCGCCGCACCGCTTGCCGCGACTGGATTTTTCCGCGGGTATTCCGCCTGATTGCCGCACGATGGTGGCTGTTCCCACGATGCTCGGTGACCTCGCCGGCGTGGACCGGTTGATCGAGACGCTGGAAATCCATCATCTCGCGAACCGCGATACAAATCTCCACTTTGCCCTGCTCACGGATTTCCGCGATGCGCCCCGCGAAATCGTGGAGGGCGACGACGCTTTGGTGCAGCGCGCGCAGGAAGGGATTGCGTTGTTGAACGGGAAATATGCCGGAGGTGGGACGGACCGCTTTTTCCTTTTTCACCGGCCGCGCCTCTGGAACTTGAGCGAAGGCGTGTGGATGGGATACGAACGCAAGCGCGGTAAGCTCACCGAATTCAACGCGCTCCTGCGGGGCGTGACACATCAGGGGTTTGCAGCGATCACCGGCGACATTTCGATACTACCTTCCATCAAATACGTCATCACTCTCGATACCGACACGCAGCTGCCGCGGGATGCGGCCCGGCAGTTGGTGGGTACGATCGCTCATCCGTTAAACCGTCCGCAGTTCGATCCGGTCCGAGGAATTGTTACCGAAGGCTACGGTATCCTGCAGCCACGCGTCGGCGTCAGTCTGCCAAGCGCGGGCCGCTCTTGGTTTGTCCGTCTCTTCGCCGGCGACGCTGGCATCGATCCGTATACGCGTGCGGTCTCGGATGTTTATCAGGACGTTTTTCAAGAGGGTTCCTTTATCGGGAAAGGCATTTATGATGTCGACGCCTTCGAGCGGGCGCTGAAGGGGCGGTTTCCGGACAATACGGTGTTGAGTCACGATTTGCTCGAATCGGTCCACGTGCGTTCCGCGCTCGTGAGTGACGTCGAACTGTACGAGGAGCATCCGTCGCGCTACAACGTGGACATCAACCGGCGTCACCGGTGGATTCGCGGCGACTGGCAGATTACGCAGTGGTTGTTGTCGCGCGTGCCCGGTCCCGATGCGCGGCGCATCACCAATCCGCTGTCGGGACTTTCGCAGTGGAAAATTTTCGACAACCTCCGGCGCAGCCTCGTACCGGTCGCGTTGATGTTGCTCCTTGTTGGAAGCTGGCTGCTTTTGCCGCAGCACGGGGCCTTTGGGACGCTGCTCGTGCTCGCGGTGGTGATGTTGCCCGGACTTCTTCCGGTGGTGGTCGACGTGTTTCGGCGGCCCAAGGATCTACCATGGCTGATGCACTTGCGCGGCGCCGGCCGTTCGGCGACGCGGCAACTGGGACAGATTTTCCTGACGCTGGTGTTTTTGCCGTACGACGCGTTTATCAGCCTCGATGCGATCGGGCGGACCCTGATGCGATTGCTGGTTACGCGCAAACGCCTGCTCGAGTGGCAAACGTCGAGTGATTCCGAGCGCACGGCC
>JAYVMJ010000414.1:0-6813 GCA_043759025.1 Verrucomicrobiota bacterium
CTTCTTTTCAGGCGCGTGGTCGAGCGTCCAGTAAGTGTCCGCTGAAAACCATTTCCGGTAACCGTACGTATACCACTCGCAGCCCACAAATAACACGCCCCGCAACGACGGTTGCGCGGAAAGCCACGGCAGGATTTCCCCCTCTAGCACCGTCCGATCGCGCGTCCCCAGAAAAAATTCCACCTTGAACGTATCGATGAACCATTTGGTGATTTTCCGGAGCATGGAAGGAGTGGTCGCCTAGGGAAAGCGATAACGGGCTCCGGTCAATGTTGCTTGCGATATTTTTTAATTGCCGGTGGGGAATTAGTAACGTGTTATATTACAAATGCCATTCCGCGACTCGCCATGAAACCCGACCACTTGGGAGTGCTGCAGTTTCCCGGCGAATTTCTTTTCTGCTTTTTCGAAGCCGCCGACGCTGCGGCGCGGAAAGCCTTGCGTCCGCGTGTCAGCCGGGCGGCAAAGCGCGGTCAGATTCTGCAACCCGGCGCCGCCACGCCATTGTGGAATGAACTGGTTAAACAGGCGCTGCCGTTACTGAAAAAACGGGGCAGCAAGGCACAGTTGGCGCGTTTGCTGGGGCTGCCCCGCCAGCGATTGCAGGATTGCCTGAAGGCGAAGACCGCCTGTCTCGACGCGGAGCGGACGCTTTTTCTGCTCTGCTGGGTGACCGCCCAACGACAAGGCCGGGAACTGACATCCTGAGCTTTTGTAATATATTATATTACGTGAGCGCCAACGCCCGCTTGTAATCTATTATATTACAAGCGGGCCGCCGTACGGGGTGAAGGGACATCGACGATCTTTCGCCATCCGGCGGGAGGGGGTTGAATGTAGCTGCAAAAGGCCTATCGGCCCCGGTCGCGGATTTTTCCGCGCGAAGCGAAAGAGCGGTCATCCGGGCAGAAATGACTGCGCTCAGCCTTTTCGCGTGGCGACTTCGATGACGTCGTGCGGCGCGGCTTCCTTCTGACCGGACGAAGTAACGCGCACATACCGGGCTTTGCTGCGGAGTTCGCCGAGGTGGATCGCTCCGAGGTACCCCATGCCGGATTGAACGCCGCCGATGAGATTGCCGAGCACGTCATCCACGGAACCGGAGACTTCCTTGAGCGCCTCAATGCCTTCAGCGGCGACTTTGCGCGTCGTGTCGTTTTTGTCGTGGCCGTAGCGCGCGGCTGAACCGGCTTTCATCGCGGCGTGACTGCCCATGCCGCGGTACTGTTTGTAGAGTTTCCCGGAGATTTCCATAATCTCGCCCGGGGCTTCGCGACAGCCCGCGAGCAGACCGCCGAGGATAACCGCGTCGGAAAGGGTAAGCGCCTTCACGATGTCGCCCGACTTGGTGATGCCGCCGTCGGAGATGAGGCGAACGCCTTTTTTGGCCGCACCGCTGCCGGCGACGTGCAATGCCGTGAGTTGGGGAATGCCCACGCCGGCGACCATGCGTGTGGTGCAAATCGATCCGGGGCCCTGGCCAATTTTGATGGCGTTGGCCCCGGCCTCGGCGAGAAATTCCACGCCGGCACCGCTGGTGACATTGCCCGCGATAATCGTGAGGTCTTTGAAGGCGCCGCGGATTAATTTCACCACGTCGCCGACTCCGGCGGTGTGGCCGTGGGCCGTGGAAACGGCGACGACGTCCACGGCTTCGTCGACGAGGGCACCGATGTGGGCGATGATCTTGTCGCGGTCAAGTTCGCCATTGGCTTTGCGGACGGGCGAAATCGCGGCGCCGGCGACGAGGCGAAATTCGGAATCGCGCGCTGCTTTGCGACGGGTCTTGGCCTCGCTGGTGATTCGTTCCACGTCCGAGATCGTGACGAGTCCGCGCAAATGGTCGTGGTCGTCGACGACCAGCACCTTGTGGATGCCGACGTTCTCGGTGAAAAATTTATCGGCTTCCTTGATCGGGTCGCCCGCCATGTTTTTTTCGAGGACCGTGATAAGCTGCCTGCGCGGAGTCATCACCTCGGCGACTTTCTTGGCTTTGTAACGTTCCTTGACGAGATTGCCGGCGAGTAAGCCGACGAGTTTGCCCTGGGCATCAGCGACCGGAAAAGTGCGGAAATCAAAACGCTTTTGATCGATCATTGCCAGCACGTCGCCGACTAAAAGGTCCGGCGAAACTGTCATGGGGTCCTGAATCATGCCGTGGATGTGATGTTTTACGCGGGCGACTTCCTTGATCTGGTCCTTCGCCGGCAGATTGTAATGAATGAGACCGAGCCCGCCGTTCAACGCCATGGCGATCGCCATGCGCGCTTCAGTCACGGTGTCCATGTCGGAGGAGATAATCGGAATCTGCAGCAGCAGACTTTCGGACAGGCTGGTAGCCAAATCGGCATCCCTCGGCAGGATTTCCGAATGGAGCGTGGCGAGCGACACGTCGTCAAACGTCAGGGCGACAGGCAGATTGGCGGCAAAGAAGCGATCGGCGGGCAGATAGAAGTCCGAGTCGCTGGCGGAATTGGCAACAGGCTTAGTCATCGTTGCCATGAACGAAATACTCCTGAGTTTACAAAGCTCAACGAAAATTTCTCGCGAAATCCGGGTCGCTCCGTTTCGTCTCTCTTTTTGGAGCCGCCGCGACCTCGCTGCGGTCTGGGTGGAATAAATGACGGCGGGGTCGCCTTCACTCCTGGTGGTGGGCATTCGTCAATCGTGGATGCGGAATTGACGATGAGGGCGAAATTCAGACACTCCCGGGCATCTTCCACCGGGCCAAGCTCGGTCAGCCCCGCATGTCCTATCGTTTTCGCTACAAACCCTATCGCCTGCCTCTGCGCGTGCCGTTGCGGACGGCGCACGGCTGGTGGCGGGAACGGGAAGGAATTATCGTGCGGTTGGAAAATGAAGGGGGTGAAGTCAGATTTGGTGAGATTGCGCCGATTCCGTGGTTTGGGACGGAAACGATGATTGAAGCGGAGGAAATTTGCCGCAAATTTTCCGACATGGTGTCGGATGATCTGCTGGACAGCGCGGATGAACGATTCGGCTGTGTGCGATTTGCACTTGGCCAAGCGCGGGAGCGTCGACCGGCGGGGACGAGTGCGAATCGGCTTCCCGTGGCGGCGCTGTTGCCGGCGGGGCGGGAGGTGCTGCGCGTTTTTCAGGAAAAATTGGAAGCGGGGTTTCTAGCGTTCAAATGGAAAGTCGGGGTCGGCAGCGTGGACGATGAACTGGCACTGCTCGACGATTTGCTGGCGCGGTTGCCCGGACACGCTAAACTCCGTTTGGACGCGAACGGCGCTTGGAATCGCCGCGAGGCGGGACGATGGCTGTCGGTCTGCGCAGATCGGCCGGTTGAATTTGTGGAGCAACCCGTGACACCTGCGGACGAGGATTCTTTGCTCGGGCTGGCGGACGACTATCCGGTCACGCTGGCGTTGGACGAGTCCGTGGTGCGCCTCTGCGAGGCGAGGCGCTGGCAGGCGATGGGTTGGCCCGGCGTATTTGTCATCAAGCCGGCGCTCGCCGGCACGATGGCGGAGATTAGCAAATGGATTGCCGAAACGAAGGCCGACGTGGTATTTTCGAGTGCAATCGAAACGACCTTGGCCCGTTCGTTCATCCTGCAAACGGTTCTCACGGAATCGCTGTCCAAGCGTGCGCTGGGCTTCGGGGTCGGTGAAATGTTTGGAGACCGCCGATGGGACGGGCCGCAGATCGGGCCACTGGCCGATCTTTCCGCTATCGCGCAAAATCCGGGGGAGGAAATATGGAACGCGCTGAACTAAACCGTCTCTTGGGCGGAACGGTCGCGCCGCAGACCACGCGTCGCGTGATGATCTCCGAGGCTGAGCCGCGGAAATTCATGGCGGCGTTTTCGCAGGCCGTGGCCGGCGAAGCCGATATATTTTTGTGCGATCCCAAGTGGGGCGCCGTCGAGCGCTCGCAGGTTGATGCCCTGTTACGGACACCCACTTCCGGCAAACTGATGCCGACGGCCGGTCGTGGCTGGCTCATGATCCCGACCGGCGGGACGAGCGGACACGTGCGATTTACCCGGCACGACGCGGCGACCATCGCGGCGGCAGTGAAGGGATTTGCCCGGCATTTTGAGCTTTCGCAGGTCAATGCCGCCGGGGTTTTGCCGCTGCACCATGTCAGTGGCTTTATGGCGTGGATGCGCTGCGTGATGACGGGCGGCACGTATCGTCCTCTGGATTGGAAGGCGATCGAGGACGGCGCGTTCCCGACGCTCCCCGTCAAGGTGCACGGTTGGGTGCTTTCGCTGGTGCCGACGCAATTGGAACGCCTGTTGCGGCAGGAAGCGGCGATCGATTGGCTGCGGAAATTTCGCATCATGTTCGTTGGCGGCGGCCCAACGTGGCCGGAACTGCTCGACAAAGCCCGGGCGCTGAAGCTGCCACTTTCCCTCGGTTACGGTATGACGGAATCGGCGGCAATGCTGGCCGGGTTGCGCACCGCGGATTTTTTGGCGGGAATGCGGAGTTGCGGGACGGTCATGCCGCACATCACGGCGCAGGTCAGCAGCGAGGGAGCGATCTCAATCGACGGCGAGTCGTTGTTTCGCGGTTACTTTCCCCAATGGCGCGCGCCCGGGGAATTTGTCACGAACGATGGCGGTTATCGCGATCGCAATGGTCATTTGTACATCACCGGCCGGCGCGACACGGTGATTATCAGCGGCGGGGAGAAAGTTGATCCGGCGGCGGTTGAGCAGGTCTTGCGCGCCAGTGGCGAATTGCCGCAGGTGGTCGTGCTCGGCGTCCCCGATGCCGAGTGGGGACAAGTGGTGATCGCGGCTTATCCGGAGGAGCCGGCACCCAAGTTGAAGAAAGTGGCCGAGGTGATGAACCGTCTTTTATCACCGGCAAAACGGCCGAAACTTTTTGTGCCGTTGCCGCGCTGGCCGGTGAACGAGCAGGGTAAAGTCAACCGGGCGGAGGTCGCCCACCTCGCGGAACACGCGTTGCGTGCGGGACTGGGCGAACATCGCGAATAAATATTTCGTGTCATCTGCGATTTCGTGGCTAATTTGACTCCGTGAACAAAACGGAAATCGCCGGAGTCCTTGTTGAAATCGGAACTTTGCTGGAATTGAAGGGGGAGAATCCCTTTAAAATTCGCGCGTACCAAGCGGGAGCGAGAGTGATTGAGGCGCTGAGCGAGGACGAAATTGGTGAACGCGTGAAAGCCGGAACGCTTGATGAAGTGAAGGGCGTGGGCGAAGCACTCGCGCAAAAAATATCGGAACTACACACGACCGGGCGGCTCGAGTTTTTCGAGAAACTTAAAAGTTCCCTTCCGCCCGGAATGGTGGAGCTCTTGCAGATTCCCGGGGTCGGCCCGAGGAAGATTCGCGCGTTGCATGAAAAGCTCGGCGTTGATTCCATCGCCAAGCTGCAGCAGGTGGCGCAGGAAGGCCAGATTGCCCCGCTCGACGGCTTTGGCGAAAAATCACAGGAGAAAATTCTCGAAGGAATCCGCAACCGCGAGAAATATGGCCGTCGCCATCTGTGGATCGAGGCGTGGGAGGTGGCTGAGCCGTTGCTCGCCGGCCTGCGCAAATTGCCGCAGGTGAAACGTGCGGAGCACGCTGGAAGCTTGCGCCGGCGGATGGAAACGGTGGGCGACCTCGATTTTCTCGTCGCGACGAATGACCCAAAGCCTGTCGCGGATTGGTTTGTTCAATGGCCGGATGTGACGGAAATCACCGCCAATGGAGAAACGAAAGCGAGCGTGCGACTGGCGTCCGGCATTCAGGCGGATCTGCGTCTGGTGCCACCGGAGCAATTTGTGTTTGCGCTGCATCACTTCACCGGCTCGAAGGACCATAATGTCCAGATGCGTCACCGTGCGCTTGGTCAGGGCCTTTCAATGAGCGAATGGGGCCTCGTGCCGGCGGAAGGCGAGGGTACGGCCAAAGAGAAGGCCGAGGAGCGGGGGCGAAAAACCGATATCGAAACCGAGGAGCAGTTGTTCAAAAAACTCGGCCTGTATTTCATTCCACCGGAGCTGCGAGAGGGCATGGGGGAAATCGAAGCGGCGGAAAAAGAGGCGTTGCCGGTATTGATCGCAGAATCGGATATTCGCGGGGTTTTTCATAATCACACGACGGCATCCGACGGTCACAATACGCTGGAGGAAATGACTGCGGCGGCGCAGGCGCTGGGGTTGGACTATCTCGGGATCGCCGATCACTCAAAATCGAGCGTGCAGGCGCGCGGGCTCGATGAGGCGCGCCTGGCCGAGCAAGTGGCAACGATCCAGCGGTTAAATGCGTCGGGAAAATTCAAGACGTACGTTTTCACCGGGACCGAGTGCGATATTTTACCGGGTGGGCGGCTTGATTTTCCCGACGAGGTTTTGGCGACATTGGATTATACCGTCGTGTCGGTGCATTCGGTTTTTAAGCAAAGCACGGAGGAGATGACCAAGCGGATTATTCGAGCGATTGAAAATCCGCATACCACGATGCTCGGACATCTCACGGGCCGGTTGCTCCTGCAGCGGGAAGGTTACACGGTCGATGTCGAAAAAATCATCGACGCGGCCATCGCCAATCGCGTGGTGATCGAACTCAACGCGAGTCCGTGGCGGCTGGACATGGATTGGCGCCACTGGCGAAAAGCCGCCGCGCGGGGTTTGTTGTGTTCAATTAACCCTGACGCTCACGATACGGAAGGACTGGCGCATTTCCGCACGGGCGTGGGTGCTGCGCGCAAAGGCTGGTTGACGAAGGAAAATGTCCTGACCACGCGCCCGCTTGCCGCCGTGAAGAAATGGTTGAAGGAGCGGAAACGCGGGTGAGATCTGTATGGGGTAGGGCGGATTATCCCT
>JAYVMJ010000415.1:0-5592 GCA_043759025.1 Verrucomicrobiota bacterium
AAATTTCGGATTACGTTTCTGGTTCGAAAGTAGGGGCGGCTTTATGCCGCGATTCGGATCGCGGCGTAAAGCCGCTCCTACAGTTTGAAACCCAGAGAGGTAAACGGAAATGTCCCGGGCGGCTGTTCTGGCTGAGGGAACTAAAAACGAAAGGCGACCCGTCGGTGGGTCGCCTTTCGTGAAATCGGTTACTTGCGCAGGCTGAGCTTCTGCAGCAGGTCGTTGTACTTTGCCAGATCTTCGCCCTTGACGTAATCAAGGAGCTTGCGTCGACGGCTGGCCATCTGGAGAAGGCCGCGGCGGCTGTGGAAATCCTTGCGATGCGTGCGCAGGTGCTCGGTCAAATGATTGATCCGGGCCGTGAGCAGCGCGATCTGGACGTCGCTGGAGCCGGTGTCTTTCTCGTGGGTTTTATATTGTGCGATGACTTCTGATTTAACGGGTTGTGACATGGTTTAATGGGTTGATGACGCGATCATTTGGAGGCCTTTCGGCTTCGTGCTACCCGCTTTGGGAGGGCCGGCAGCACCGTTATCGTCCGGTTGCCCGGACTGACCGTGGTGGAGACCCGCGACCAGCGGATCTTCACTAACGCAAGGAGACATTAACTAAACGGCACAGCAGGCGTGCAAGTATAATTTTACTGGCGAAAAGAGCGAAACGGAAAGACGCGAATACCTCTTACCAACCTGTCACTTCCTTAATCGGTTTGAGAAAATCGAGTGCGATTTGCTCTTGCTGGAACGCCACGAGATGCGGATCGGAGGCCGTGCCAGGGAAGTAGCCGGTGCGAACAACGCGAATGTGGGTGTCGCCGGCCTCGTGCCGGCGGGCGACGACTGCGTTGAGCGTCCTGAGCAGTGCATCGCGAAACACTGTTGACCTGCCGCTGGCTGCATTGGCCTGAAAGCCACTTTCGCTGATTAAAATCCATGCTTTGGGATGCACCGCCCGCACCCGGGCGACGAACGCGGCATACGCCTCGGTCAATTCCGATTCAGGCAGCAGGTCGGCGTCATGGTCGGTCCCGTCGTTGATGACGATCACGTCCGGCTGATATTGTGTATGATCCCACTTGGACGAGGGATCGTCGGGCATGGCGCGTTCGAAGAAAACCGGCACGGTGTTCACATCGCGCCGGCCGTCCCAGTTGCGCACGATGCCGCGACCGCCGTAAGCCACGACGTGGACTTGCGCGTTGAGCCACTTTGCCAGCAGCATGCCATAGGAGCGGGCGACATTGGTCGTGCGCGCCGACTTGTCATTTTCCGGCGGGAAGCGTTCATCGTATTCACCGCAGGTGAGCGAGTCGCCGATGAACATCAGTTTGCGCGCAGGCCAGGCGGGCGGAGGCAATAATTCGCAGCCAGCCGGCACGAGTGCCCCGTCGAATGAAGCCGTGCCCATCCAGGACTCGGTTCGACGCACGAGCTCAATCGTCCATCCGCCCGCGGGTGCGGTTCCGCTCGGCAAGGGGATTTCGTTTTCACCCTGTTTTAAGTGGATGACGACTGGATCCCAGCCGTTGCACGACACGTTAAAGAAACAGTTGGGCGTGTCCGCCGACATGAGGAGGGTCGGTGCCGGTCCGCGATAGTTGAGTCTGACTGTGATACCGGGAAATCCCATCCGGGCCTTGCCGGCAACCATTTGGATCCGGCCCATGTAGGAGAAAGCGGTTTGATCGGCTTTGACTAAGATGACGGCGGAGTCAGCAGCAGCGACCGCAGAAAGGAAGGACAGGAGGTATGAACAGAGAACGAGGAGGGTGCGCATGGGCGGGCGGTGTTTGAGCGGCAGAGTTGCTTCAGCCTACCCGCAGAGCGATGCCTTTGATGTCACCGCAGCCGGGGAGTTTTTTGAGTTTCTCGAGGATGGTCAGTCGGTGGTGAAACAGTTCATTGCGGACGACCGCGTGGGATACGAGCACGACGAGCTGATTGCGTTCGACCGTTACTGGATGGGAATACGACGCATTGGCCGGGCCGACCAACTCCGGCCATTTTTCGCGAATGCTGTGTTCAATGGAATCGTGGCTGATTCGATACTTAACCAGCAGTTCGTCGATCAAGGCGCCTAGATCGACGGTTTTTCTGCGCTTCGAGCGGCTCCGGTCGTTGGGAATTTCGCGGAAACCTGCGATCAGGTTTTCGACTTCGCGGCTGAATTCTTTGGGCTCGTCTGCCATTGGCGGAGATTAATCACGGATTTGAAAGCGGAGCACGAAAAATTTCCCCCGCGGAAATTTGCGGGTGCGGTGGCTCCTTCAAGGGAATTACGACGCCACCGATTGGCGGTCGTAGAGGGATTTGTAAAGGGGGTTGCCGGAGTAGAGCACGGCGTGGTCGCCTTGCGCGACGATCTTACCTTGATCGAAAACGAGGATCATTGAGGCATCGCGAATGGTGCTGAAGCGATGAGCGATGATCAGTACGGTTTTGCCGGAAACCAGCCGGCGCAGCGCGTCCTGAACCTTTGCTTCGCTCTCCGAATCCAGCGCGCTGGTTGCTTCGTCGAGGATCAGAATCGGTGCCTGGCGCAGAAACGCCCGGGCAATGGCGACCCGTTGTTTCTGTCCGCCCGAAAGGAGTGCGCCGCGTTCGCCGACGATAGTGTCGTAGCCCAGCGGAAGTTTCTCAATGAATTCGTGGGCGTGCGCGCTGCGGGCGGCGGTGATGATTTCCTCGCGTGAAGCGACGTCGGTCCCGAGCGCGAGATTGTTATAAATCGTGTCGTTGAATAAAACCGGTTCCTGCGAAACCAACGCGATATTCCGGCGCAGGTCGGCAAGGCGCATCGACCGGACGTCGATCTCGTCGATGGTCACGCTGCCGGCAGCGACTTCATAAAAACGCGGGACGAGGTTGGCGAAAGTGCTTTTGCCGGCACCGCTCGGGCCGACGAGCGCGCAGACCGTACCTGACGGAATACTGACGTCGATATTGCGGAGTGCCGGTGTCTTTCCGTAGGCGAACGTCACGTTGTTGAATGCGATGGTCCCCCGGAGGCGCTTCACGGTTTCCGGCCGATCCGGATCCGTAATGTTCAGCGGTTCATTGAGGATTGGTTCAAGTCGTTCAAGCGCTGCCTGTCCGCGTTTGATTTCCGAATTGAGGTAACCCAATTTTTTAATGGGCTCATAGCACTGGTAGAGCGCGATGAGCACGCCAGTGAGAACTTCAAACTTCAGGCCCGCCTTGTAGGAGTAGGCGAGGGTCATGGCAATGCCCAGAGCCGAAATAATTTCGATCATTGGACTCAACCCCAGTGCATATTTCGCGATTTTCAGCTGCGCGGTAAGCAGTGTCCGCGCCGTTTTTGCGAAGCGCTCAATAAAGCGGCCTTCCAAACCGAAAGCACGAATCTCCCGGCTGGCGGAAAGATTTTCTGTCAGCTGGGAAGAGATCGACCCGAGTTGAGCCTGCGCTTGCTGTGCGCGCACCAACACTTTTCGGGCGACGTAGCGAACGGGGAAAACACACAGCGGCACGAGCAACAGGGTCACTACGGCCAGGGTTAGCCCTTGGGCTTTCATGGCTTCAACAGTCACATAGCCTAGAGCAAAGACTAGTGTTAGAGGATGCTTGACCCCATCGCTGGTTACTAGCGTTAGCACTGTCTGCACCTGCTGGGCGTCGGCCAAGGCGCGCGAACTTAGTTCGCCGCTGGGGTAGCGTTGGAGGAACGACAGGGGTAAAAACTGGAGTTTGCGAAAATAATCAAGACGGATGGCCTCAAGGACGCGTGTGCCAATAACCTGAAAGAGATAGCTGCTGGCGTAGCCGGAAAGACCACGGACTAGAAATAGCGCCGGAACGGTCATGGTCAGCCAGATGATATGGCTCATGGACAGCGTGCGGTCGGTGCCGAAAATCGGGCCAAAAACCTTTTGCAAGGTATAGGGCAGACCGGCACCGTTGGCTGCCGAATAGATCACCATGCAAAAGGTGGCTAGGGCCAGTTGTCCCCCCATGGGACGGAGGTAGCGAAAATAGGGACGGAAACGGCTGAGCATTGGGTGAGCGCAATTTTAATCCTTTGCGGCCCGCACGTCGAGTGCATCCCTCAAACCGTCGCCAAGGAAATTAAGGGAGAAAAGCGTCAGGGAGAAAATCACTCCGGGAAACAGCAGCAGCCACGGGAATTCCTCCATCTTTTCCGCGCCGTCCTTGATTAATGTGCCCCAGGAACTCATCGGTGGTTGGACGCCCAAGCCAAGGAAACTCAGGAAAGCTTCGAGCAACATGACGGCGGGAATGGTCAGCGTCGTGTACACGATGATCGGTCCGAGCGCGTTGGGCAGAAGGTGGCGAAAAATAATCCGGACGTCGCTGAGTCCGAGGGCGCGCGCGGCCTCGATGAATTCCATTTTCTTCAACGTCATGATCTGGCTTCGGACAATTCGCGCCATGGTCAGCCATTCGACCGCTCCGATGGCCACGAACAACAGCACGATGTTTCGGCCAAAGAATACCATGAGTAAAATGACGAAGATGGTGAAAGGCAGGGCGTAAATAATGTCAACGAACCGCATCATCGCCGCATCGGTCTTTCCGCCGACGTAGCCGGCGACGGCACCATAAACGACGCCGATCGTCAGGGCGACGAACGTCGCACAGAAACCGACGCCGAGCGAAATGCGGCCGCCATAAAGTAACCGTACGAGTAAATCACGCCCGAGCGTATCGGTTCCAAGCCAGTGATTGGACGACGGTGCGCTCGCCCCGAGATCGAGGTTCTGTTCCTGATACGAATAATGCACGAACCACGGTCCGGCCACGCAAAGGAGAGTAAGGACGATCAGCAATACTCCACCCGCCACCGCCAGACGGTTTTTTTTCAACCGGTACCACGCGTCCCGCCTGAGTGACGTGCCGCGTTCGCCCGCGTTCGGCGGAAGATCGGTGGTGGTCGAGGGCGAGGGAATGGTGGACATTTTAGCCGGGATGCAGCCGTGATTCGTGCGGGAAAGCTTGGCTTATTCGAATTTGAGTTTCGGATTGAGCCACACTTGGACGACGTCAGTCAGAAGATTCATCAGAATGATGAGTCCGGCATAAAGAATCACAGTTCCCAGTACCACCGTGTAGTCGCGACTAAATGCACTGTTCACGAACTCGCGACCGAGACCGGGAATTTGAAAGATGGTTTCGATGACAAATGAGCCGGTCAGAATTCCAGCGATGGCAGGTCCGAGGAATGAAACGACAGGAAGTATGCCGCCGCGCAACGCATGGCGCAGCACGATGCGCATCTCCGACGCGCCTTTGGCCCGGGCGGTGCGGATGTAATCCTGATTGAGCACCTCAAGCATTCCACCGCGCGTCAGCCGCATGATGTAGGCGGCATAAACGAACCCCAGCGTCATGGAGGGAAGTGCACGATCGGCGGGGCCGTACCAACCCGAGACGTTAAACCAGTTGAGGTAAATGCCGAAGAAAAGCGCGAGCAGCGGCCCGAGGACAAACGTCGGCACGCAAATTCCGATCATGCCGGTGGAACTGCATAAGTAATCCAGGATCGTGTTGCGTTTCACGGCGGCGATGACGCCCAGCGGTAGGCCGACCACGAGCGCGACGAGCATCGACCATG
>JAYVMJ010000416.1:0-4654 GCA_043759025.1 Verrucomicrobiota bacterium
AGCAGCGGCACCGAGCACGATGAGACCGAATATGCCCTCAGTCTGCCAAAGATATTGCCAAGGTACTGACCAGCCTTCCGCGAATATCCCTTGATTGACGGAACCGCTGAAAGTGAGCAGCCCGTGCACATAAGCTGAACCTTCGGCGAATAGTCCCGGCAAAATTGCAATGATGGTCGCGAGCACGCAGCCGAGAAAACCAAATCCGATGCCCCGCGTCCGTTCTGGCCAGTTTTCTTGCCGCCACCCCAGCGCGAGTAAAATGGCCGGCGCGAGAAACCAATAGCCGTTGTATAGTGCGAAACACGCGCCGGCTCCTGCACCGGCTGCGATCTGCCGGCCCGGCCGGACCGCCGTAATCGCCAGCAGCAACCCTATCAGGGCAGCGGAAAGAGAACTGTCGTATGGCAACAGATGCCGCGAATAATAACACAACGAGGTCGCAACTGCCGCGAGTAATGCGGCCAGATCCGCCTCGCTCTCGGGCGCGCCTGCCGTCCGCGCGATCCGATGGATCAACCACACGTTGAGAACGGAAAAAGTGGAAAGAACAACCGCTATCAGCGGCGCTGCTTCCCTTACGTTGACCGCTTGCGACCAATCGCCGTTGCCGGTGACGAATGCGAGACCATGAGCGAAAAAGGCAACGATCGCGCAGAGGAAGGTGAACCCGGAGTGCTGGGGAATGGCCACGGTTTGAGCCACCAGATGCCAGTTCCCCTCTGCCAGGCTTCGATCGAGCAGCACCCCGCGAAGAAACCGGCTCTCATCATTGAAGTAAAATTGTCCGCCGCGCAGCGCCAAGCTGACGCGAATAACGGCGGCACCCACGAGGATGACTCCCAACCTGCGGGAACAACGTTGGATGATCATCGAATCGCAAAGGCCTCGAAGATTTCGTCCTCAAACGAATTCTCTGACGAATTTCTGATCTGCGTCCGCGCCATTGCGGTCATTGGCTACCGCGCGGCAGTTTTGACGCAAGCAATTCTCGAAAGGAATGAGTTGTGGCGATTCTTCAGCGCGATCGTGGCGGAGGCTGTCCGAAGCGGGCTCAAGCGCTCCAATTTAACTCCGCAAGACGAACGGATGGTGCGTGAGCCCGGCCAGGTGGTCCCCGGAGTTTCGCCGTGACGCGGACGGTTTTATCGCTGCGCGCGCGCTGATGAAATGAAAGCTGGTTTCGTCCTCGTAACCTTCCGGGGACGTCCGGGCCAGGTGGATGACGAAGAGGGTACTGAGCAGAACGACGACCGCGAAGGAGAGGAGAATGAGGCTCATGAGAAATGGGAGAGGAGAGCGTCTAGATCCTACGCCAAACTGATCGAATCGCCCATCCGTCCACTCCCACGCTGTGGTCGGGGAATACCCGTAGTGTGCGTCAGGCACCAAGCGTGCCTCCACCATTTCAAAATCAGTGGAGGAGTTCTGCCGACGAGAGTTCGAAGGTGATTACCTTGAATGGCCATCGCGGTTCTTCCACTGCGTCGAGGCGGCCATAAAGCGTGAGCGTCGCGCCCTTGGTGAATTGCGCGACGAGGTCCGAATCGGTTCGGATCGCGGGCGAAAGTCCGGCGATGACGCGATATTTCGACAAGGCATTGCCTTGCTCGGCGAATTCAATTTTTCCGCTTTCCCGGTCATAGGACTTGATGGTGGCGGAATAGCGATAGCTCCGTTTCAGCCAGTTTTCGTAGAGTCGCTTTCGGTTGATATTTTTGACGATCCCGTTGCGGGGTTCGTAAACTCCGAGTGAGTCAACGCCGGGTGCGAGTTGGTTCGGATCATCGGGGACCCAGACGGCGCGCAGGAGAGCGGGCACGTCAAGTTCCGGGAAACCCAAACCGAGTTGCCGGCTGACCTTTACGTCGCCGTGATCTTCCACGGTAACCGACACGTCCAGCGGGAGAAAATTTTTCGCCTTCAAGAAGAACTTGATCGTGCCGGCGGGAACGCTTTCCAGCGTCAAGGGTGTTTTGCCGAAAACCAGTTTCCCGACCAGAACGGTCGCGCCAGATGGGGCACTTTCGATGGTGACCTTTCCATGCGGCAGGCGGACGGTCGCGGTGGATTCTTCGTTTTCCTTAATCGTGGTCTTAACGGACACTGCCGGCCAGGTAGGATATTCGACCGAGAGCTGGCACTCGCCGGGAGGTAACTGGGGAACGACCAACGGCGTTTTGCCGAGCACGGCGTTGGCGAGCCGCACCGTCGCGCCGACCGGATCGGAATCCACGCGAAGCGAACCGCTTTTGAAATGGATCGCGACCGTGGCGGCTCGACCGATGTCCACGTTTACGTCCTGCTGAACATCCGGCCAGCCGCTCGATTTGGCTGTGAGGACATATTTTCCCGGGAGCAATCCGCGCAAAGTGGAATCGGCGCCGCTGCCGTGAAAAGTGGCCGACGTTGATTGTTCGGCGGTGGGTCCGCCGCTCGCCTCCACTTCGGTGTCGGGACGGTTGGATTTGACGACGATACTGCCGGTCTTGGACGGATCGGGAGGAAGATCGCGCGCGTCTTTATGCTTCGACGATGGCAGAGCCCATCGTGCGAGCAGAATCAGGAAAAGAAACGCCACGGCCAAAATCAGCCCACTGAATCGACGTCGGGACGTCCCGACGGGAAACAGCGCATCGTGCATCGCCTTCGCCTCGCCCCAAAGACTGGATGTGGGGGGGCGCTTTTCGGGCGGAGGTTGGATTGCCGGCGGAGTCGGTGGAATTGGAATGGGCGCAGGAGATGCTGGAGTTGGCGGCGGCGCAGAAGGCGGCGGCGGGCCGGCCGGAGTTTCGCGAGGGGCCGCCGGTCCGGTGGTCGTCCTCGAAATTCCGTTCGCGCCGGGATTCCCTGACGAAGATGGCGGAGGTGGTGCGAACGCCGGTGGAGGTGTGAATGCCGGTGGTGATACAGATCGCGGTGGTGGGGGCGGCGGGGCGGAGGTTGGTTTCGGCGGCGGCGGCGGTTTTTCCGTTGGGGTAAAAGTAGAGGTCAGCGGAGGCAGCGTGGGCTTTTTTCGCGCGGGAATGGCCTCCTGCGATTGCGCCTCGGTCACGGGCGCAATTTTGATCAACGTCTGATAAGCCTCGTTGATGGCTTGGACCATGCGGGCGGCCTCGCTGGTGGCGACCGGGTCGCCTGCCGGGGTGACGCGATCCGGATGCCAGCGCTCCAGCAGCCGGAGGTAGGCGGCTTCAACGGCGTCGCGCGACGCCCCGATCTCGAGTTCAAGCACCCGATGGCATTCCTTGATTTCCATGAAGTGTAGGCCGGCGCCTATACCTGATTATTTCCAGCGCCCATTGGGGCAATGAGTTTTTTGCAGTAATTCTACCCGGGGTGGCCGCAGTGATAAAGATCTGCTATTACGACAATTTCACAAGCTTCACTCCATTGCTTTCCGGCGCGACGTCATTGACCTCAGCCCGCGGGTCGCTGACGACACACAGGCCTCGCGGGGAAACTGGAAGACGTGAACGGAAAACCAAGGTTTGGGTTGCGCCGGATTTTTCGAACTGAGCGGACATCTGACCGAAGACGCGGACGTCAGTTATCTTTGCGCGCCTTTGCTTTTTCCCCGAACGGCGCTGATTGCGACCAGGTGCACCGTCCGGGTTTTGTCCTTCGGGTGGACGGCGATAAGTCCGAGTATTCCCGCGCTGACATCGAGCGGTGCGCCGGGTGATGTCACGACCATGGCTCCCCCCACGATTGGATCGCGATCCAGCGTGAACGAAAAAGGCCCGTCAAACGTTTCGAGTCCCACCGGCAGCATTCCCACTTTCACGGGGTCAATTAATTGGGTGTTCCCGCCACCGAAGTACGTTTTGATTGGCGCGCACGAGGTCGTCCAACCCGAGATACAGATAGTCACCTGGGACAAGTATCCGGGTGCGTCGTACTTCTGGCGGCGGACTAGTTGGGGTGTTCGAAGCGGGATCGTCGTTCGTGGTCACCGGCCTCGCGATCCACAGAGCGCGCGCGTCGACCTCGGAATGAAAAGTCACCACCGGCCGCCAAGATAAGGATCAGCCGTAGCTGGCTTTTCTTGCCACGCGCGGTTTCGATCCAGAAAACCACGGTATCGCCCCGCGCGGGTGCGCTTTGGTTTTCATGTGCCGAAAGAACAATGTGGTTCCGCCCGCGACCTTGGGAGACTCCGCGCCCAGCACGGGAAAATATAAAAAGACGAAAAAGAAAACGCAGGCTTGTGTCCGGCATTTGAAAACGATCATCAATCCGTGGGGCGAAAACGTCTGCTCTAACGCAACCGCGATTGTCGCTCTCCGCCTCCTGGGTGGTTCCTGATTACCCGATGGAACAGCGGGCGGTGCAAATCACAGGGACAATTCCGGCTCTGCGAAGTATTCCATGATCTTTTCGTCTGAAATACTTTCCCCGTTGTGATTCCACCGCGTACCGCGCGCAGCGCCAGCATTGCGAACACAAACCACGCACTGATCGTGCCGCCTCCGCCACTGCTCCCGCTACCAGATGCTGGCGTGGTGGGCGTCGTAACAGGCGCGGCGGATACGGTGAGCGTCGCCTTGCTGCTGGTCACGCTGCCGAGTGCATTGCTGACGACGACGGTATAGTCACCGTGCGGCTGATCCGATGCCATCCGAACTGCCCGCCACTGTTGGCATTCCGGCGA
>JAYVMJ010000417.1:0-4588 GCA_043759025.1 Verrucomicrobiota bacterium
TCGGGATCGTTCGCGTACTCGCGATACGGCTCCGAAAACATCAGATGGAGGAGGTTATCGCAAAATGGCAGGTCCTTCGGATGAACGAACGGCAGACCTTTATTGTGGCGATAGATCATCGCGCCAATGGTGCGGATCTTCGAAATCGCCATCGCTGCGGCGAGGTCGAATTGCTGCAGATCCTTCTCGAAATTATTCGTCGCCAGCTGCGGATAATAGGCGGCGAGCGAAGCCACGATGGTCGATAGCATCACCATGGGAGAAGCGTCCTTCGGGAAGCCCTCGAAAATCCGCTGCATTTGCGTCTCGATCGCCGCATTTTCCCTCAGCATGTGACCAAACGCCTGGCGCTGCTTCGCGTTGGGCAATTCTCCGTAGATCACCAGATAAGCGGTCTCAACATAGTCGCTTTGTGCGGCCAGCTGCTCGATCGAATAGCCCCGATGGCGCAGGATACCGTTATCCCCGTCGAGAAACGTGATCTCGCTCTCGCAGGATCCGGTGTTCCCATAGCCCTGATCGTACAGGATATAACCAGAGTCCTTCCGTAAAGCACGGACATCAATGGCTTTCTCCCCCTCGCTTCCCGTCATCACGGGATAGGAAATTTCCTTGTCGTCAATTTTGATCAGGGCGTTTTTTGGCATGGGGACAGTGATAAAAAGAGCAGAAATTGAGCCGGTTGCAAACAAAGCCTCCAACCAATCCCGCTTCACCGGTAATCATTAGCTGATTACCTGCCGTGAATAGGGAAATTTAACGCTGCCAACTGAATCGTCCCACGACATCGCGCCTGCGGCGCGATCCAATCAGTCCGATTGAAAGCTCGGCACGGCGAAGCGAGACGGGGGAAAGCCCTCGTTGAGCACGATCTGGTCAAAGATAATGGTGGTCACCTGACCATTCGAACCTTTGTTGACGATTTTCTTGGGAAAGCGAATGCCGTCGACGATCAACTCACCTTCTTCACGAATTTCGCCGCCATTTACCGTTTCGGTTTTGACCAGGCGACCGGTGCTTTTGTCGAAGTACCGATGAAAAACAATATGGTCAGAATGGATGAATGTGATTTTCGCGCATACGATTCCGTCAATCGTGGCATCCGCGCCCAGTTGCACCGTTCCGCCTTCATGCTCAAGCCCGGCAAAGAAATTTAGATTTTCCCACGTATTGGCCCGCAATTGCTTGATTTGCTCGGCATCAAGCAAAGTCAGTCTCCATTTTTTTGGATCCTTTCGATCCGTAATTCTCGACCACCCGTCATAATCATCGAGCACCATCGTGTCGGTGGTGGCGTCCCGTTTCACGATCATCATTTGTTCGTAGGGTTTTTGGAAAATGATTTCCAACGGCAGTTTTTTCAACGTTCCCAAAGGTGTGCCTTTTACCTCATCGGGAAGCTCAGTGACCATGATTTCAAGTACCCCGGTGAAATGGATGCTCTCAACCGCATTCAACGCAGTTTCAGATCCCAGATACGCCCTGGCTTTGGCAATCAACTCCGCGGCCGAGTCCGCCCGGACGGCGTTGGCCAAAACCAAGACCGCGACTGAAAGAAGGGAAGCCAGTCGAAATTTCATGCAAGGAAGGAGACCACGTCCCAAAAAATTTGTGCCGTGCTTCGCGTTTCGCAACGGGAAAACTCACTCCCACTCGATGGTCGCCGGCGGCTTGGAGCTGATATCCAGAACCACGCGGCTCACGCCCCGGACTTCGTTGGTGATCCGGCTGGAAATCTTCTGGAGAACATCGTGCGGCAATTTCGCCCAATCCGCCGTCATGGCGTCAATGCTTTCCACTATCCGCAAGGCAATGACGTAATCGTATGTCCGCTCGTCACCGAATACCCCGACCGTTTTCACCGGGAGGAAAACCGCGAACGACTGCCAGACCTTCCAATAGTATCCCGAAGTCATCATCTCGTCCTGCAAAACTGCGTCCGCATTGCGCAAAATTTCCAACTTCTCCTCCGTGATATCGCCCATCACGCGCACGCCGAGACCCGGACCGGGGAACGGCTGGCGCCAGACCACTTCGCGCGGAAGCCCGAGCGCCGATCCGACCTTGCGCACCTCGTCCTTGAAAAGTTCACGCAGAGGCTCGATCAGCTTTAATTTCATCCGCTCTGGCAGCCCACCAACATTGTGATGCGTCTTGATCAACGAGGCAGGGTTACCCGCAATCGACACACTTTCGATCACATCGGGATAAAGCGTTCCCTGACCTAAAAACTCGGCGCCTCCGACGGACCGCAGCGATTTCTCGAAAACCTCAACGAAAGTTTTCCCGATGATTTTCCGCTTCTGCTCGGGTTCACTTATGCCCTTGAGACGCTTCAAGAAAAGTTTCGATGCATCGACGACACGCAAATCGATTTTAAAATTTCGTTTATACAGCGCCTCGACATACGCGCGCTCGCCCTTGCGCAGAAGTCCGTTGTCAACAAACACACACGTCAGTTGCTTCCCGATCGCGCGGTGAAGCAGCGCCGCCGCAACCGAGGAATCGACCCCACCAGAAAGCCCCAGGAGAACACGTGACTTGCCCACCTGCGTGCGAATGGCGTCCACGGCATGCGCGATAAAATCCTTCGTGGTCCAGTCCTGCTTGGCGCGGCAAACGCCCACGAGAAAATTCCGAATCATGTCCACGCCGCGTTCCGTATGGAAAACCTCGGGGTGAAATTGAATTCCGTAGAATCCGCGTTTCGCATCCTCGATGCCCGAGTACGGCGAATTCTCCGAAACCGCCGTGGCCGCAAACCCCGGCGGAAGTTGGGTGAGCTTGTCGCCGTGGGAATTCCAAATCCGGAGTTTGCGCGGCAGGCCCGCAAAAAGTTTACCGGGCCTTTTGATCGTCAGATGACCGTGGCCATATTCGCGCTCTTTGCTATGCGCGACCTTGCCGCCGAGGAAGTAACCCATCAGCTGCACGCCGTAACAAATGCCGAGCACGGGCACGCCCAGCTTGAAGATTTCCGGATCAGGGTGCGGCGCAGTCCTGGCAAAGACGCTTTGCGGTCCGCCCGAGAGGATGATTCCGACGACTCCTTCCTCGAGCAATTTGGACGCCGGCGTGGAATAATGATAAATTTTCGAGTAAATCTGGCTCTCGCGAATGCGACGCGCAATTACCTGCGTGAGTTGTGAACCAAAATCGAGAACGGCGATAGTCTGTGCCATGCGAAGTTATGGGTGAAACCCAATGAGCGAATCAATCCCAATCATGAGTCATTTCCCACCTCGCTCGCCGCAAGCGCACCAGCCAATGAAGCATCCGGGCGCAACGCTGCGATCAAAAGCAGCAACGCACCCATTCCCATCCACGCAGGCCACGTCATTGAAATTTCGGGAGCCAGGCGTGAAAGCGGGCCTTTTCGTGCGTGAGTCGACAGGCTCGGCGGCAGGAATGGCTGCACTTCCGTGTCCCGAAGAAGTTTAAGTGTAAGATCGAAATGGGGAAATCGGTGCGTCCGACGTTCAAATTCCTGCAATGCGACGACGTTGTCCGACGAGAGAAACCCACGCACCACGTCCTTCTGCTCCATCGCATATTCTTTCTGCTGACGAAGCATCGCGCCCGAATGGACGGGATTATTGAACCGCCAGAACGCCGTCCCCACTGCAATCAGCCACATCGATGCGAAGCCGATCTTCCATCGAGCAAACCGGCGTTCAGGTCCCGCGAGTAATCGCAGCAACGCAAGGCCGTTGGCGAAAATGCCGACGAGCAGAACGTCAAAATAGCGAACGCCGATGGATTCCGGTGTGATGATCCGTTCATAGCCGATCGCGAATGCCACCAGAAATATCCAAAGCCAAAGTAGCGCCACCACGCGGTCAGAGCATTGTTTCCACCGTTGTAAAAACGACAAAACAACCGCGCCGATGCACGGTGCCTGAAATAATAAACTCCATCCGAAGCCGTGGAAGGGCCACGATAACAAATAGCCCGTACGAACCAGCGCCTGACCCAGAGACTCAAAGCCCTGGCCTGATGAGGACACTTGAACGGGCAGGAGCCACAAACCATAACCCAACAACGCGAGGTTGACGCCACCTGTCCACCACGCCCAAGCATCGCGCCTTCCACGCGCAATTTCGGAAATCGCCAAAGCCGTCATCGCCGCCGCCGACATGACCCCAGCCGCAGTGGAAAATAATCCGCAAAAACCAGCCAGTTGAGCAACCCACCAGAGCCCGTCAATTCGCATGGACCGCGACGTTCCATAGATGTGAAGCGACCCACAAAAAAGCAGGAATACAAATTGCGACTGAAACCCCCACAAGATATTTTCGTAGGCACACGGCGCGTAAAAAAGTATCGCCATAAATACGGCGGCAACGACAAGCCACAAGCCGCGCGCCATTTGGCAGGCAATCCGCCACGCGACCACCAGAAATGCCGCGTAGATCGAGAGGTTGAAAACGATTTCGACGTAGCAATCCCATTGGCCATCGTTAGCTATGATCAATCCCCGGGGGATCAGACGAGTGATGGCTGGCCGATGCTCGCCGTGTGGCCAGAAAAAGCTCGCCCAATTAAGCCCGTCGTGAAGGGGCGCTTGCAGAAAGTAAGCTCCTTCCGC
>JAYVMJ010000418.1:0-7522 GCA_043759025.1 Verrucomicrobiota bacterium
GCGTGCAGGCAGGTGGACAACGCGGCAAGGCTGAAGGCGGTTCCAAGGAAATTCATGGGGTTATTAGTTCAGCGCCCAACGCCGGGCGCGAAGCGAGTAAACAAGAAACCAGCACTGCGAATACGAATGAAAACACTGTCTTACTGTAGCGCAAATCAAGTATTTTACTGGTTCGTTCGACGAGTGGGATTGATCAAATTGAATTCCGAGTGTCTCGCCTTTTCGTGGGCTTCCCGGACAAAGCTCTTTCCGACTCCGGCGTTTCAAATCGCGGCGCCGTCAAATTCATTCTGCAACCATTCAGCCAGAAATTCCTCCCGCTCCGCCTGGGTTGGTTTGGCGGTGGGATTGTCGGGGTCGCCGCGATCGAAATCGTCCAGTTCGATGATCAGGTCGCGGGCGATCGCTTCCGCGCTATCGGGACCGAAGCAGGTTTCGATTAGCGCGGTGAGCGCATGTAGCCGGCCGCCCGGCTCATCTGCCAGCATCTCGGGCTGTTGCAAGGTATCCGAAGTCTGGAGGACATGTTGCGCTAATGCGTGATAGTTGGGAGGGCCTTTTCGACCGGGCATTCGCGCACTCAATTCCACCTGCACCAAATTGCAACCACCGCGGCGAAGGATGCGCGGGATGACGGTCGGAAATTATTTGGACTGAAAAAAAGGTTTGGGGGAGGCACTCGTGCCCTGCGAATTGGCACGCTACAGTTCTCGACGGGGCGCGATTGCACGGATAGTCCTTTCGGTCCTATGTCTGATCCTGAATCCTCTCGCACTCCGGCAGGCGACGCTGTCGTCCCTCACGTGCGGCGCCCGCGTTACGCCGGAAAAAATCCGCGGCGGTTCGAGGATAAATATAAGGAGCATGATCCGGCTCGTTATGCGGCGGACGTTGCCAAGGTGCTCGCCGCAGGTAAAACCCCCGCGAGCAGTCACCGGCCAATCATGGTGGCGGAGATTATGGAAATCCTCGCGTTGCAGCCGGGTGAACGCGGGGTCGATTGCACGCTGGGTTTTGGCGGACACGCCCGCGAGTTGCTCGCGCGCGTTGCTCCCGGCGGCCGGCTCGTTGGCTTGGATGTCGACCCGATCGAACAACCCAAAACCCTCGCGCGATTGCGCGCCGCCGGCTGGGGCGAGGAGGTGTTTACGGCGGTCCGTTCCAACTTTGCCGGGTTGCCCAAGGTTTTGGCGAAGCTCGGATGGGACGGCGCGGACGCGATTCTCGCTGACCTTGGCGTATCGTCGATGCAGTTCGACGATCCGGCGCGCGGTTTCACCTTCAAGACCGACTGCCCGCTCGATCTGCGTTTGAATCCGGCACGCGCGCCATCCGCCGCCGAGTGGCTCGCCACCGTGTCGCCGGCAGCGCTGGCGTCCGTGCTCACCGAAAATGCCGATGAACCCGACGCAGAAATTCTTGCCCGGGGACTGGCCGAGCGGCGGATCGGCACGCCCATCACCCGCACGGTGCAACTCGCCGCGGCGATCCGGGCGATCCTGCACCAGCACCGGCCGCGCCGCGACCCGGAGATGGATGGAGATTGCGTGCGCCGGGTATTTCAGGCGATTCGGATCGCGGTAAACGATGAATTTGGTGCGCTGGATACTTTGCTCCGGCAGTTGCCCGCTTGTCTGAAAAGTGGCGGACGGGTGGCAATCCTTACCTTTCATTCCGGCGAGGATCGGCGGGTAAAGCACGCCTTCCGCGAAGGCGTGCGCGCGGGGATTTATACGGCGACCAATGATGAAGTCGTCCGCGCCAGCGCGGAGGAACGCCGCGCCAATCCCCGCAGTTCCTCCGCGAAACTCCGCTGGGCGGTGCGGGCCTGACCTCAGCCCGTCCGACGGTCCGCGCTGGGCGGAAACCGCAATGGCCGGCGTCGACGGTGAGCCATCGGTCTCGCATTGGCGGACCGGGGTACGGTCTTCCCGACTCGAGGGCGGTCGGGAATTGTCTTGGGTGTAAGGGCGCTTCCGGTTTTCCTTCTTGGAGAAGGTTGGAGCGGCGCTAGACTAAAGCTGCCGCTCTCGTTCGCGAACTCCATGCTCCCATGAAAACCACCGAATCCGAAGCAGAGGTCGAAATTGAAACCTCGTTTTTCCGGGGGGTGCGCCTGACTTTTTTGGCCTCGCTGGCTTTTTGGCCGATGTTCCTCTTCGTCGCGAAATACATGGTCGAAGTTCCGCAGAAAACGGCCGCGGCCCTGATGGAGCGGAACATCCTGGTCGATGGCACCTGGATTTATCCGCTGGCGGTGATCATCGCCTGGCGTCTGTACAAACGCGGCCTGAGGGTGGGGCGTTCCGATGTGGTCTGCCTGCTACCGTGGTTGCTGCCGACGCTGATGATCTGCTACTGGCCCGTCTACTTTGTGCTGTGAGCTGGCCCGACTCGCTGAGCAAGCGAGGTTGTTTCAATTGCGTTAATGCGGCCTCGCCCGATAGGGAGCCGCAGCGACCGCGCTGCGGCGTTCTTGCTCAACCTGATTTTCGCTGACCTTCGCGCCTGCGAACCTCGCGGTGAACCGGTTACGCTCACTCTTGAGCTAGACGGTCAACCGACTAACCTCCGAGAATATTCAGAGCTGCACTTTCAGGCGGGCCATCTGCGGGTGCGGAACGTTTAGCGTTTTTAAATCATGAAATCTACCTCGTTGATGGCTGGTGCGATTGCGTGCGGATTGCTGCTTGGCAGCTCTCGCACTTTTGCCTCAAAAAGTTCGGTGGTGACGGCGGTCTATTCCAGCGTGAGCAACGGGTACGAACGCCAAAAACTTCCTGATGGTTCATTCAAACGGGAGTACTATGCCATCGCTCGGGGCCACTATGTGCTGGGACGCGACAAGAACTCCTCCATCGACAGCGTCCCGTTTCCGTCCATCGCGGGATTGGTGGCCGAGCATCTTGCCGAGCAAAACTATTACTTGGCCCAGAATTCAAAGTCTGCCGATATTCTGCTGCTCATCACTTGGGGGACTGCGCTTCCGTTCAGCGATGCTTCATTTACGAGGGTCGAAAACAACTTCATCGATGCGCTGAACGGAGCTGCTGGAGGTTCCGGCGGCGTAGGCCTTGACGGTGTACCGACAGCTGGAGCAGCTGACCGCCAGGCCGCGAGCGCCCCGCCTTGAGCAGCAGTTGATCATACTACAGGCAGCGAATAACGAGCGATTCAAGGCGAGCGAAACGAATGCGCGGCTACTCGGCTACGTGACCGAGGTGAACTCCCTTGGCAGCGCTGCCCGTTTTGCCGGGGCTGGCTCCTGCTATGATGACCTCACCTCTGACTAGGAGGAAGAACGCTATTATGTCGTCATTTCTGCCTACGATTTTCATGCGGCGGTGCACGACGGCAAGCGAAAGCTCCTGTGCCTGTGGGCCACGAGGGTCAGTATCGGCGCCCGTTCCAATAAATTCGACGAGCAACTCGCGACGATGCTGGCCGCCGCCGGTCGCCAGTTTGGCAAGGAAAGCAATCACTTGATCCGCCAGTATCGGGATGAACACGTTAATTTCGGAGAGCTGAAATTCTTGGGAGTGGTTCCGGATACCGCCGGACCGAATCACGCGGCACAATCGAAATGATCGATCGTACAGCGTCGGCACGATCCGAACAGCTTTAGGTCATATATCCGGAGCTGATTCTAATAACACCTCGCGGATCTGGAGCCGCCGCGACCTCGCTGTGGTTTTTTCTCCGAGCGCGTTCACGGCCCGCACTCCAATTTGCGTGCCTATCTGCGTTGATCGCTTGCCGTGTCGAGGCGCGGTTTACGGAGTAAACGGGGTCCGGACATAGAGCACGCAGAGTCCGGACACCGAGTGCATGGAGCCAATCTCCGATCATAAGAATTGGACCGGTCTTTCCTCCGTGCGCTCGGTGTCCGCACTCCCGGCTCGGCTCCGTGTCTCATCCGACAACGCCCCGTTACGGGCTGCTAATCCTCCCCGGCCTCGTTCTTGGCGGTCTGCAATTCAGCCGGAGGCGGGTCCGCTTGACGGAATTCCCGGTGCCGAATTTTGCCGGCGGGCGCAGCGATCCGGATCGCTGCGGCACAGGCGAGCAGCGAAACGATCAGGGTAATCCAGCTCAACGGGACAAATCCTTTTTTCCGCTTCAACGAAAGAAGAAGCGTGACCAAGGCCATGGCGGCGGTCGCATAAAAAATAATCGCGCCCTGTTCCGCGCGATGGCGATGAATCAACAACCAGTCGCCACCCGTGGTATCGGCCATCGACCTGACGCGATCAAACCCTTCGTGACCGAAGTGGAGCGTGGGCCACACGGCGGCCCCACTTAGAAATATCATCACCAGAGCGATCTTTGCGCCGCCGGGGCTGCGTCCGATCAAGGCTAGCAGCAAACCCAGCGCCGCGAAGGGCAGCACGTGGGTCAACACGGGGTTGACCAGCACGTGCAGATATTCCGGCCGGGAAAAGAATTCGTGCACGGAATTCAGTGGGCACGCTGTCAGCGAGCGTTACGATTTAACAATGGAGATGTTCTCAAGCAGATTGATCCCGTCGCGTTCGACCAGCTTGCCGTGCACGGTGATGGTTTCGGCTGCATGTTTGGCCAATTCGTCGTTCGCGGGCATGTGTTCGCCGATCAGTAGATAGGTTTTGCCATCGGTGCCCTTGAGTCCGACCGGAAGGCCGCTGCTGATGCATTTCTTCGCGCAATCCGCGTGTTTGGCGCCGTGAGCGCCGTGATCGAGGTAGCACGCCATGTCGAGCACTTCGCCCGTTACGGTGACTTCGCCGCCCGATTTGGCTTCGGTGGTGGTGGTCGCGGCAAAAGACGCGGTGGAAACGGCAGCGCCGGCAATGAGGGCAATGACGAACCGGGGCATGAGGGTTGGGATATTCATAATTTATTCGTTGGAGGGTTAAACGACAGACACGAAGTAGAGCTTAGTTACTCACGGGCCGTTATCAAATACCCATTTGTCCCCGATGCACGCTACTTCATCCGGTGTTTTACGGGCCGCACCTCCACGGCCATCCGATAGTCCAGCCCCGGGCAACCGCGCGCAATTTCCACCGCAGCCGCCAGGTCGGAGGCTGTAATCAGCACGTAGCCACCCACGATTTCAGTCGTCTCAGGGTACGGACCATCGGTGACGATGACCTCGCCTGATCGGCGGAGAACTTTACCGGCCACTTCCAAGCCGGCGGTTCCGAGTACGATGCCCTTGGCTGTCATGCCTTCCATCCACGCGGTGAAGCGCGCCATGATTTTCTCCATCTCTTCCGCGCCCGGATGAGGTCCGGTATTCGGCTGGCGTAACAAGAGCATGAAGTCGTTTTCTTGAGATTTTGGTTTCATCGCTGTTTGTGGGTTTTAATGGAAAGGTTCATTCATACAACGAACGAACGCGATGGCAGCGGACAAAAATCGTCAATTTAACCGGCATATTTTCGGCGCACAGGTTTCGTGAGGACGATAAAAAGAAGGATTGCGGGAACGTGAAAGAGAGCAGCCGGTTGATGGCGATCGTCTGAAACTAAATCCGCCATCCCCGGCTGATTTTTGCGTGTTCAGTGTACTCTACTGGTGATCTTTTCCTATTCCTGATCGAGCCCACGAAAAGTTTCCGACTTCAGCCGCTCCCAGAAAGCCGCCAAATCGGAATCAGTTTGCGCGAGCTCGTGGAATGTCGCATCGAGGCGGATCGCCTCGCGGAGCAGGCGCTCCGCGTCTTTTGGCCGATCCAGCTGCGCGGCGTAGCAGGCAAGATTGTACGGAATCAATGCAACCTTGGGAAATCGGCGGTGTGCGTCCGCGAGAATGGGCTCGGCCTTCTCGATCGATTGCGACCGGCGAACGGCATAGGCGAGGCCGATCCAGTGATGCGCTTCAGCGTCGTCGATCGCCAGCAGTTGTCGGAACGCCGCCTCAGCTTGAGGCCATTGCCGCGCCGTTTGGTGCGTGTCGGCGCGGAGCATCAAAACTTCGGCGCGATTTTGAAACGTTTGCGGGATCGCATCGAGGGCCGCGATGGATTCGACGAATTTATCCAGCAGTAGCCATCCCTGGGCCCGCTCGAAATGCTTGGCAAACTGGAGGCGTTCAGTGCGGGAAACTTCCACGATACGGATACCTGTAAACGATCGGGGCGGGGCGGAAAGCTTTAACGCAGAGGCAGAACGTTGATGCGAAGGTCGCCGGGAACGACCACCGGAGTTTTTTATCAAAGTTGCTTCGTGAGAAAAATCGCTTCGCCGGCTCCGGGTAGGAGAGCGTAGCGCTGAAAGCCGGCGGCGCGGTATGTCCGCAACGCTTTTTCGTTTTTGTCCAAAACCTCGAGCGTCAGCTTGCAGCAGTCGAGTTCACGCGCGCGGGCCTCGACCTTGGCCAACAAGCCCCGGCCAACGCCCAAGCCGCGATGGGAAGGTAGCACGGCGACGTCGTGTAGATTGACCAATGGGCGGGCGGCAAATGTCGAAAACCCGACGAAACCCACGGCCACTCCGACCGGAAGCGCGCCGTCGAATGCGAGCACGATGAGCGTGGTCGGGTGTTGGCGCAGACCGGGAATCAGGCGCTCCCGCGCGTCGGACGCGAGCGGCTGGCCATCACCCATCGGATCGCGCGAGTAAGCATCGATCATCGCAAGGACTGCGGACTGATGGGAAAGGTTTTCCAAGTCGGCGAGTAGATGGCGAATCGATTCGGTCATGGTGAAAAAGGTGACCCGTTGAGCGATCGGCGGTCAACGGAAAGGGTGAGTCACAGATTTAGTTCGCTGGTGCAGCGGCACAGTTTTTAACGCAGGCACTGCGGCTCACTTGGAGACCTCGAAGATAAGCCCATTCGTGCCAGCTATTCGGTGCACTGCACCGATCGCTGCGGCATCTCACAGCGAACTATGCCTGGATGAAAAAATAAGGCCGGTGACTCGCATATGAAGCGACCTCGAACATTCCGACCTCGACCAGCGGACCACGCTGCCGGAATTTTCGTCTGAAACAGATCTTACTTCTTTTCCGGTTCGACCCGAATAATTTTCAGTTCACCCAGGTTAACATGTTCTTCGCGCATGGTTTTTCTCTTTAGGCCGCCACTGGCCTGGCCGAAATAGCGGCAGGCTGATGCCGCCATCCCCGCCAATTCCCTGCTGAAATCATTATGTCTTTGGCGGATGCTGAAGCGTGTTTCCCAAAGCAAGTGCTTTTCCTTATGATTGAGGAGTTGCTGAAAATCATAGGCCATCAATACGACGTAGTATCGACTGTCCTCAATTTCGTCGATGACGTCCTGGCGTCGCTGGCTAAGAGACGTCAGTTTGTAGGCCTCCACCCGGTTCAGCTCATCAACGTATCCAAGAATGGCGGCGTTTTCCAAATCCTGACGGTCACGTTGCCGGTTAGCCATGCCGGCCATAATGAGGGTTTGTTGAAGAGCGCTGTCGTTTGCGGATTTGATGACGTTAGCGACCGCATTTTCCTGGGCGCGACCCGAAGAACTCGGATCACTTGCCATCCCGGTGCCACCTGAATCCCCTGGCTGAGTCGAG
>JAYVMJ010000419.1:0-10588 GCA_043759025.1 Verrucomicrobiota bacterium
ACCGAACGCGCGAAAAACCCGGCGATTCGCGCGACCGTGTTACCGGCGACGCTGCGAAATTCCGGGTCGTTGTGCATGAGAATCACGCCGCAACGATGCTCAGCCGCGATCTTCGCCAGTTCCGGTTCACACTGAAAGCCGTGGACGTCATTGATAATGTCCGCGCCCGCCGCGACGGCGGCGCGAGCGACGGCGGGTTTGTAGGTATCGATTGAAATCGGCACCGCAAGACTCGTGGCGAGCAATTCGATCACGGGAACTACGCGCGCGATTTCCTCCGCCACATCCAACTCCACGAAACCCGGACGCGTCGACTGTCCGCCGACGTCGATGATCGCCGCGCCCTCGTCCACCATTTGCAAGGCGCGTTGCAACGCGGCCTCAGCCGAAAGGTCCGGACGACCATCGAAAAACGAATCCGGCGTGATGTTCAGAATGCCCACCATTTTTGGCCCGCCATCGAGCGTCAGCGTCTTGCCGCGCACCCGCATGACGCGTGAGGCGACAGAACCTATCTTGGCCCGGGTGACGTCGGCGGATGACATTGGACTCGATCTATAAAAAGTGCGGCCGTTCGAAGCAAGCCCGTCGCGGCGCTCAATCGCCCACGCGCGCAAATCGCGGCACGCGCTTACCGCCCACCTCCACCATTTCAATAAACATCGCCGCCGGACGAACCCACAGCCCGCGCTCCCCGTATAGCGCCTGATAAACCACCAGCTGCTCCATCGTCTCGGAATGTCGCGCAAGACCGATGACCCGATAATCGTTTCCCTTGTAATGACGGTAAAGCCCGGGTTGCGGTTGGGACGGCAGCGGCAGCAGGTCAGACATAGGCCCACGCCAGCGATTCCCCGCGCGCGGGCAAGGATGATCCGCGGCCATCGCAAGGACGGGACAATCAGTTTTCCCTCCCCCCCACTCGCGGGCGAGGTCGCCCGCGCTCCAGTTCTTCGCAGTTTGGAGTCACGGCGACCTCGCCGTGATTTTTGTTTTTTCGCCGCCAGCCCTCGTCAGACAACCGTTTCGACACGCTCAAGGCCGGAGCTTACCGTCCCCGCTTCGACGTCGATCCCGAGTGGCCGGTCGTCGCATTGAGCGAACTCATCATCGGTAAACCAAAGAATGGCTATTCCGGAAAACCAGTCGCACACGCCACGAAACTCAAGGTGCTCTCCCTGAGTGCGACGACCTCCGGAAGATTGGACGCAACGAAGTCCAAGTTTCTCGACGAGCACATTGCAGCTGATGCGGCCTGCCGTTGCCAACACGGCGACATTTATCTCCAGCGCGGCAACACCGCAGAATTAGTCGGCACCGCCGCACTCTTCGACATCGACGAACCGAATTTCATTTATCCCGACCGCATGATTCGCGTCCGAGCCGACGAGACGAAGATTCTCACGAAGTTTCTCCTACACACTCTCCAAAGCGCGCCAGTGCGTGCGTCTCTCATGAGTCAGGCCGGCGGAGCAGCGGGCAGCATGCCGAAGATCAATCAAGGCATCGTCGAGCGCGTGCCCATCCCCCTGCCCTCGCTGCCCGAGCAGGAGCGGATCGTGGCGGAGCTGGACGCGGAGGCGGCGCAGCTTGAGGCGGTGCGCGGGTTGATCCCCGCCTTCGAGGCCAAAATCTCGCGCACCCTCGCCCGCGTCCGGGGGACGGCAACTGCGGAGGATTCTGCTTCCGCCCCGGACTAAAACACGTAGCTTGGTGCCACTTTCAACGTGATTAACGAACGCTACATCCTCCGCTTGGAAGGCCTGCCCAACCAGTCAGGAGCCATTTCCGCCCGCCTTCTCAGTCGCTGGCTCGCCGGCCTCACGCTCTGCACGCAGCGCATCACCCGTCTGCTTGTGGACGGCACAAGCGTGCAGACCGGCACTCCGCCCGCATGGCTGGAACGCGCCGCCGATTTTGAAGTCGTCGCGCAGGGGAAGGGCTCCACCACGCTCACCTTGGAGGCCCCACGCTTCGGTTCGTTGGATGACCCTGAATTCATCCAGAGCGATTTTTTTGCCGCCGGACCCTCGCCGAACGATACCTCGCTTACCTGTTTGACGAGGGCGCTAGACGAGACACTGCGCGGCAACCTTGAGAGCGAATTCGCCGAACCCGGCGTGTTGGAGGCAGTCGGCGACCTGCGGAAGCTTTTCACGTCCGATGCCATGCGGGCCGAATTTCACCACGACGGCACCAACGAGCCGGTCATTGCCTTTGGCCGCGCCGAGGTTGAGCGGGTTTCCGAAATGCGCCGCACCCTGCCCCAGGCCCAGGAAGCGTTTATTTCCGGCAAGCTCGATGGCCTGCGCCATACCGCGCGCCGTTTTTTCCTGGAGTTGCCCGATGGCCGGGAAGTCCGCAGTCGGTTGCATCCGGAGTTTCTCAGCCCGGATGATCTAGCCCAATACTTCGGTCGGAATGTCACGATTCGAGGAGAGGCGCATTTCAAGCCGTCCGGTGCGCTGCGGGTTTTCATCGCCCGCACAGTCAAGCCCCGCGCCGAGGGTGAAGAGGTTTTTTCCGCCGTGCCGGTGGTGCAGACCGAAGCGGCGTTTGTCGGTGATCTCCGGAAGGAATTGAAGACAAAAGCCAGCTGGATTACGGGCATCTGGGGTCAATGGCCGGGCGAAGAGAGCATCGACGAACTGCTCAAGTCGTAGGCGATACCGGTCATGGCACTCTTTGTCCTCGATACTGGAATCTTGCTCGGGGTCTTGCGGGGAGCCGAGTTCGCAAAAGCAGCCTTCGATCGTCATGGTCTTAACGTGGTCGATGCTGAGTTCGTCATCTCGTTGGTAAGCCAGGCGGAATTACGGGCGTTTCCACTGCGCAACAACTGGGGCGCCGAACGCATCGAAAAACTTGAGATGCTGCTGCGCAAAATTCCCGCAGTAGATATCAATCAATCGCGCATCCTCGGCAGCTTTGCGGAAATCAAGGTCTTCTGCGAGGGCCGACATCCCCGTTTGAAGTTACCCGGCAGCGCCTGCGCCATCGGCGACAACGATCTCTGGATCGCAGCCACCACTCACGTGCTTCGCGCTCACTTACTCACTACGGACAAAGATTTTGATCCGCTGGCCGGCCCATTTATCCAGCGGAGCTACTATGATCCCAAGGGCACGTATTCCTGACCTCCCCCCGCTACCCGAGCAGGAGCGGATCGTGGCGGAGCTGGACGCGGAGGCGGCGCGGCTTGAGGCGGTGCGCGGTTTGATCCCCGCCTTCGAAGCCAAAATCTCGCGCACCCTCGCCCGCGTCTGGGGCACGGTCTAAACATCGCTGTCAGCGTCACTTACTTATGGCCAAGCAAGTGGACAAAAGTACGGACATATTGCCTAGACAGTAATTGCATCATCTTGTTTGCCAGTATTAAACATCTGTATCTAAGTGGACACAAATGCGGACATTTGAACGGACACATCCTTGGATAAAATTCCACGTCAATCTCGCCGAGGTGGGTCCGGAATTCTGGCTGTGTCTCGGTGAAGCAGCCTCGAAATGCGATCATCTCTCCCAAGTTCCCATGCGGCCCGACACGGCGGAGAAACTTCATCAACTTTATCTGGCGAAAGGCGCAGCCGCTACGACGGCGATTGAAGGCAACTCGCTTTCGGAATCCGAAGTACTCAGAGCGGTGGAAGGAAAATTGGAGGTGCCACCTTCCAAAGAATATCAGAAACAGGAGGTCGAAAACATTATCGCCGCATGTAATCAGATCAGCCGGCAGATCACCGAGAACTCACTGCCAGCGCTAACACCGGCGCTGATTCGTGACTACGACAAGCAAGTGTTGCACGCGCTGCCGCCGGAAGAAGATGTCGTCCCGGGTGAATATCGCCATCACTCCGTCGTTGTTGGCAATGTCTATCGGGGGGCTCCGGCCGAGGACTGCGAATTTTTAGTCGATCGCTTGTGCGATTGGCTGAACGGATCCGAGTTCACCGCAAAGCCGGGACGGGAACTCGTCCATGCGATCATCAAGGCGGTACTCGCGCACGTTTACATCGCCTGGATTCACCCGTTTGGAAACGGCAATGGGCGCACGGCGCGTTTGATCGAGTTCCACATTCTGCTTTCAGCCGGTATGCCCTCACCGGCTGCACATCTTCTGAGCAATCACTACAACGAGACCCGGCCGGAATATTACCGGCAGCTCGACCGCGCCAGCAAATCAGGCGGCGATCTTTTGCCGTTCCTGCGCTACGCCGTGCAGGGCTTGGTGGACGGCCTGCGCAAGCAGCTGAAATTCGTTTGGGACCAGCAATGGGACCTCACTTGGCGCAACTACGTGCATGAGCTTTTCCAAAACAAGGCCAGCGCAAGCGATGTCCGCCAGCGTCATCTGGCGCTCGATCTCGGCGGTGTGGCCAATTGGGTTCAGATCGGTAAAATTTCGGAACTCACTCCACGACTAGCCAAAGCCTACGCCAACAAAACCCCCAAGACGGTGCAGCGGGACCTGAACACCCTCGCGGCCCTGGACCTGATCGTCCGTGAACCGAAGCAAGTGCGGGCGCGCAGGGAATTGATTTTCGGCTTCCTGCCGCTGAGCAAGCGATCCGCAAAATAGATCGAAAACCGGGACCACATGATCGAACTCGATCACGGAGATCGGCTCGCCGCGCCAGCCGAAGTACTCGTGAATGCCGTCAACACGGTTGGGGTAGTGGGCAAGAGCATCGCTTTGCAGTGTCGGCAGACGTCCACCGCCTACGAAGGCGAGTGTCGGGCCGGGAATCATCGGCGTGTTTGCTCCACCGCAAATGAATCAGCTTGAGCTGGGCATCGACGGATAAAACCGCCAACCTGCCTCACCCCATGCCTTCAGAAGCCCAAGCCCGGATCACAATTAACAAGCTATTGGAGGCGGCGGGCTGGCGTTTCTTGCCGGATGCGCAGGGTCGGCGGGAAAACATCATCTGCGAACATCGGACGAAGAAAAGGTCTTCCCGCCCAATCTGGATCTCGGAGTGGACTTCGAACACGCGCCGGAAGGTTTCGTCGACTACGTGCTGCTCAATACCGACAGCCGGCCGGTCGCGGTGGTCGAGGCAAAGAAAGAGAGCATCGATCCGTTAAGCGCCAAGGAGCAGGCGCGGGTTTACGCCGCTGGCCTCGGTGTCAGCCACATTTTTCTCAGCAACGGACTCATTCACTATTACTGGAATCTTCGGCAGGGAAACCCGGTGAAGATGTCGCGCTTCCTGCCCTTGGCGGAACTTGGCAAGGCAGCGGAGTGGCGGCCGGATTCCGCGCGGCTCGCCGCCGTAAAGGTGGATGAGAATTACATCGCCGTCTCGCAGGACGCGACGTGGCCCTCCTACTCTGCGACGGAGCGCAGCGAAGTGCAGGTGAACAAAAAAATCCGTCTGCTCCGCGATTATCAGATTGCTGCCGTCCAAGCGCTTCAAGAAGCGGCGCTACCAGGCAAACACCGCTTCCTATTTGAGATGGCGACTGGCACGGGCAAAACCCTTCTCAGTGCGGCCATCGCCAAACTATATCTCCGCACCGATAACGCCCATCGAATCCTGTTTCTGGTGGACCGATTGGAGTTGGAACGGCAGGCCGAGAAAAACTTTACGGCCTATCTTGCCGCCGACGCCATCTCGACCGTCATCTATAAGCAAAAGCGCAACGACTGGCAAAAAGCCCAGGTCGTGGTGACGACGATCCAAAGCCTCGCGACCAGGAATCGTTTCCTCACCGATTTCGCGCCGACAGATTTCCAGCTCATCATCAGCGACGAGGCGCACCGCACCATCAGCGTCAACAACCGCGCGATTTTCGAATATTTCGTCGGCGCCAAGCTCGGCCTTACCGCGACGCCGCGCGATTACCTGAAGGGAGTGGACGACGAGGAAAAGAAAGACGATCCGCGCGCCTACGAACAACGCCTGTTGCTCGACACCTACCGCACCTTCGGCTGCGACGACGGCGTTCCCACCTTCCGCTACAGCCTACTCGATGCGGTGAAACACACCCCGCCCTACCTCGTCAATCCGGTGGCGCTCGACGCCCGCACCGATATCACGACGCAAATGCTGGCCGACGGCTACGAAGTGAAAGTGGCGGCGGATGAAGACGGACAGGAAACCGAACTGCGTTTCGTTCGAAGCGATTTCGAGCGGAAATTTTTGTCGCCCGAAACCAATGGCAGTTTCGTCCAGTGTTTCTTTGATCACGCCAAACGCGATCCGCTCACGGGTGAGGTGGGCAAAACGATCTGCTTCGCGGTCAAGCGCAGGCACGCAACCAAGTTGGTGACGATGCTCAACGAGGAGGCGACCCGTCGCTGGCCCGAGGCTTATGGCGCCGGCTCAACTTTTGCCGTGCAGGTGACGTCCGATCAGGCGGGCGCGCAGCAAATGACCCTCGATTTCGCCAACAACAATCTCAACGGAAAATCGAAATGGCGGTCGGCAGAATTCCGCGATTACGACACCAGTCGAACCCGGGTTTGCGTTACGGTCGGAATGATGACGACCGGTTACGACTGCGAAGACTTGCTCAACGTCGTGCTTGCGCGCCCGATTTTTTCGGCGACAGATTTTATTCAGATCAAGGGCCGCGGCACTCGCCTGTTTACCTTTAAACATGACGTCACGGGCAAAAGTGCGGCGAAGGATGGATTCGCACTCTTCGATTTCTTCGCCAACTGCGAGTACTTCGAAAAGGAGTTCAACTACGACGAAAAACTCAAACTCCCCGTGGCGCCGGCACCGCCAGGCCCGGGTGGTGGTGGTGGTGGCACCACGCCGGAATCTTATACCAACACGTCCCCCGATCCGATGAAGCATGTCGCCAGCGAGGCCGTCGGCCCGGATGGCATGCGCGTGGATCGCGAAATGTATCGTGATCGCTTCGCCACGCAGGCGCAGGAGGCGGCGGCTAAACACCCCGAATTGAGTGACGCCGTCTCGTCGGAAGACTGGTCCGCCGCGGAAGCATTGGCTTCGAAGCTCCTCCTGGAAAAGCCGTCAGACTTCTGGAACCTGTTCAAGCTTCAGGAAGTGTTTGGCTCTGATCGAAAGCCCTCATTCCGGGAAATCCTCAAGGTCATCTTCGGCTTACAGTCCGGCGTTGCCACCAGGGAACGGTTGGCGACCGAACACTTCGAGCGCTATCTCGCGACGCAATCGGTGGACGCCACGAAAATCCGTGAAATCCGCCAAGTGTTTCACGCCTTCGTGCTCGATGGGATGGTGCGAACGTTAATCGAACAGGGAAACTACGCCGAGCTCCGGGCGCATGACGCCGGCCTTTTTCAGAGCGTCAAATCGCTGGGCAGTGAAGGCATCCAGTCACTGATAAACTACATTCGCGTATCGGTACCGCTGGATGACTTCGTGCGTGTCGCATGAGCGAGCACCAAGGCAATCGGCTCAGTCCTGATCGTTACCTTTGGGGAAATTGAACTTCACGTCGGCAAAGGTCGTGCCGCGGATCGTTATTTTTTTCAGTACGCCGTCGAAAGTCGTCGCGGTTTTCAACCAGTCAGCGTAGGCCTTAAATAGCGCTGTGTCGCCCACGGCCGTCGCCCACGGCCGTCGCCCACGGCCGTCGCCCACGGCGGGATTGGCGACGGCGGTGAGCACGAGAGCCTTCGATTGCCCGCCAACCTGCACGTCAATTTCCAAGGTTCCCGCGTCACACCGGATGAAGTTCTCCATCTCGCCGTCCAACACATACGCCTGCAACGTGCCTGACGCGGAATCGAGCAGCAGTTCGAGATGATACGCTTCGTTGCCCAAGACCACCGGCGTGCCACCGTGCGGCGGATGATGCTCGTGTCGTGCCGGAACCGCAACGCTCACAGACGGCGATGATTTTCTGACGCAACCCGGCGTGAGCGCCAGTGAGCCTCCCAACAGGATCATCAACGAAAATAAACGATGGCCGTTCATCCGAGTACAGATCCTCGGGGCAAGCCCCGGGGCATTTGACAAGACCACCACCCACTCATCCGGCCCTCATGCAATCCACACTCAAACCCGATCACCCAACCAAGCCGAAGCAAGCTTCGGGGTATCGGACCCAAAGGGAATGAAATCCCAGGCAGACCTTGGCGGCCTTTGCGCTCTTGGTGTAAAGTGCAGAAGCTTGGGCGACTGGTATAAAATAGTCGCGCGGCCTGATCGCAAACGCCCATAAGCCTGATCCATCCGGATCGATAGTCACAAGCATCACCCGCTTGCACGACTTACCTTAACGTCGCCCGGCAGGCCCGGCACGCCGACCAGTAGAGCGCCACGACGATGCCGGTGAACAACAGCAACCCGATCACGATGCCCGGTTTCTCAAAGCCGTCTCCCACGACCGCTAGCGGCGTCTCCGTGCCCATCGCCGCAACGACCCCAGCAAAAGCGACGCCAAAGAGGCTCTCGCCCACGATCAACCCCGTCGCCGCCAGCACGCCCATGCGCTTCACAAAATCGGGGGAGGAATGGCGATCGGCCCAGCGATCGTAATAATGACTGATCACCGCGCCCACGGGAATGAGCACCGTCAGCGACATCGGCAGGTAGATGCCCATGCCGACACAAAGCGGCGGCAACCGCATCTTACCCGTCTTCCGCAACACTTCATCGAGAATGATCGCGGCGACACCGAGCAACGCTCCATATCCGATCAGGCTCCAGTGGATATCGCCTCCGAGCACGCCCTTGGCCAAGGCGGAAATGAGCGCCGCCTGCGGTGCGGCCAGCGCATGCGCACCCGCACCGGGCGCTCCCGCAAAACCGAAAGCCTTGTTGAGTAGTCCAAGAACCGGCGGAATGATCAGCGAACCAAAAATCACGCCGAAGACCAGGGCAACCTGCTGCCGCCAGGGAGTCGCCCCCACCAGTTGTCCGGTCTTCAGATCCTGGAGATTATCATTCGAAATCGTCGCAATGGAAAACACGATGGCGGTGGTGAACAAAGCGTAAGCCACCAACGCCTTGGTCTGCTCCGGATTGCCGCCATGGCCGTAAATCATCACGAGTAAAAGCGACATACCGAGCACCGCGAGAATCCCCACTCCCGATACAGGACTGTTCGAGGCGCCGATCAGACCGGCCATATAGCCGCAAACCGACGCGATGATAACGCCGATGAAAAGAACGTAGAGCAAGGTGTAGAAGATAAGAGGGCCACTGCCCGGCCCGATCGCGGTGCCGGAGTTGAAGCTCCACAGCAGACCGGCGATCGGCAGGAGCAACACGAGGATCGTGCCGCCGACAATCCCGATGGGCAGATCGCGCTCGGTCAGCTCGAGCTGAGTCCCGGCCTGACGTGCCTTGGAGGCCGCCATCGCAGCGCGAATGCCCTTGGCGATGGGGCCGAGGATGCGGAAAAGACTCCAGAGCGCCGCGACGCCGATCACGCCCGCACCGATGAAACGCACCTCGCTGCGGAACGTGGTGTTGACGACTTGATCGATATTACCCGTGACGCCGTGCATGGCGGTGAGCCACGGCACAAGCCCAGCCCAAGTCATGAGCATACCGAACAGCATCGCCATACCCACCGAAAGACCGACCAGATGACCGACTCCGATCAGTGCCAGGGAAAGACTGGTCGAGACGCCGGTGGCCCCGGCACCCACCCGGAAGTTCGCGGCAAGATCGCTGGCCGCAAGCCGCATGGCCGCAACCAAAGCGTAGCCGGCGGACATAACCGAACCGAGGATGATCATGTGCAGTCCCTTCGCATTTTCTTCCTTACCTTCGGTAGAGCCAAAGCCGACTTTCAAGACCTCGGCGGCAGCAACGCCCTCCGGATAAGGCAGGTCCGAGCCGGTGACCAAAGCCCGGCGCAACGGCACGGAAAACATGACCCCAAGCGTCCCGCCAATTGCACAAACCCCCACTGTGATCCAGTAAGGAAATCCCTGCCACCACCCGACCATAATCAGGCCGGGGAGCACAAAGATGATCGCCGCGAGCGTGCCCGCGGCCGAAGCGATCGTCTGGACGATATTGTTTTCGAGGATGTTGGAATTTCCCACCATCCGTAACACCGCCATCGAGATGACCGCCGCCGGAATCGAGGTCGCAAAAGTCAGCCCGATCTTCAATCCCAGATAAACATTGGCCGCCGTGAACAGCAGGGTGATGAAACCGCCTAGAATGACACTCCGGACCGTCAGCTCGCGAAGGCCTGGCTCTTTTTGCATACCGCACGGTGCCCGCTGACGCGCCGGCATCAAGCCTCGGGATGACGGCGTTTCAATTTCTCTCCGATTAACTCTCGCTTATTAAACTAAACGAAGGGGACAAATTGCAGAGCCTCGTTCCGTCTCCAGAGAAGATTTGAATTGGCGCTTTTCCGAGTCCCCTCTTGGAGCATAATTAAGAACTTGTCCCGACGCTACTGGTGCGTCGGAAGAAAGCACAACTCCGATCACCCGCGAATTTCCAGATACGGGAAGTGCTCGCCACGAAACTGATGCGACCACGGCGCACTCACCCCAAGACAGAGAATTTACACCGAGGTAACAAAGGCCACCAAGCCACAGAATCGAACCGACGGAAATTAACGCGGAGGACGCGAAGGGCGCAGAGATTACGGATTATTAATCGGCCAAAAATCTCTCTGC
>JAYVMJ010000420.1:0-5449 GCA_043759025.1 Verrucomicrobiota bacterium
TCTCCGTCCAAGCGTATCTTGTTTTGCGGAAAATTTTGTAGTCCGAGCCTGCTCGCTTCTGTGGTGGCGCAATCGCTTTTGAGGACGAATGTGATTCCCGCTGGATAAAAATTAATTTTGTCCCCTGCGGAGCTCGCAAGTGTGAACCGAACCGTCGTTTTGGGGTATTTGACGTGGATCGTGTCACCGTCGACCGAGACATTCGGATTTCGTTTGGCGAGAGCTAGACTGAAGTCGGTAATCGGCTTGCCGGTTCCCAGGACGTCGGTGAATTCTCCGATCGTGATTCTGATCTCGGCGGGTTTAGCTTTGGGGGTTACTGGCTTGTTGCGGGTCGTGGCCATATACTTAGTTTCCTTGTTGGGTTATTGTTTTGGAGCGGAAATTTTCAGGGCTTCGGGCCACGGATCAAGGGGGACATAACCGAATGCAGTAAGTTGAGCGACGAGTGCTTGGGCCTCCTTCACGCGACCAAGACTGACCATGGCGCGTGCGGCCGGCTCAAGCAAGCTCCAGTCTTTCGGGTTTCGCAAATGTGGTGTTAAAAGTGCCATCGCGTGTTGCCAGTGGGCTTGCGCGATGTCCTTAGCACCGGCTTTCGCCGCGATATCGCCGGCAACCACCGAGGCCCACGCGCATTCACTGATCAGCGATTCCGCAGTTCGATTTCCATCCAGCAATTTCTCTCCCAGTGCCACTGCTTTTTCTGCCGCAATAGAGGCGTCAGTTCGTCCGGCGGCGGCGCGTATTTGAGCGTCCAGCCGCCAGGCTTTTGCGAGCCATAGGGTAAAGTAATGATCCGATGGTTCGGCACTCGCCAGGCGCTCCAATTTTGGCACTGCGTCTTCGATGAGATGAAGAGCATTGGACAAATCGCCCTTCTGTCGCGTGAGTACTGCTGCTTTCAATTTGGCCTCGAGCAATGTAATTTCCCACTGCCGATTGGCGGGATCCAAGGCGACCAGTTCGTTCAAGATGGTTAGACTTTGCGCCAATTTATCACCGGCTATGACCTGTTGTCCGGCGGTGAGGGCGAGATCGGTTTGAAATAACAAAGCGTCCGCGAATTTAAACCGCCAAAGCTCGGCCCCCGACGTCGACTGGCTCAGGTCTTCGAGTATTTCGGCCTGAATGGAGTATTCCTTCATGGCTTTGCCCAAATTTCTTTGGCGGGATGCCAGATTGCCCAACCAGGAATGAACCTCCGATATCCTGAATCGGAGGTCCTGATCATTCCGACTCTTCGTGAGAGACTTATCGAGAGTGGAAAGCTCGGCGAGAAAGCCGTTCTTGGCCTGATCGTATTCACCATTCTCCAACTGCAGCGTAGCCAGATTATGCCGCCCCCACGCAAGCTCACTCTGCCATTCGGGGCGTGATGGGTCCAAGGCGACGAGTTCAAGACTAGTGTTACTGTAGCGGTTCAACCAGTCGGTGGCTTCGGGTATTTCTCCCCGTTGCCAATGCACAAAGCCGTTCCAGTATTCGGCCTGGCCGCGTTCGAAGATCATGGCTCCGTCCTTGGGGTGGCGCGCGACCAAGGCGGATGCTTGTTTGTAGGCTTCCGCAAACGCCGCGGCCGCGTCAGAGTAGCGCGCTTGGTCCATGCGGATTTCGCCGATTTGGGTCAGCGCCTTCGCGCGGCGCGCGAGCGTGGGGTCGTCCATGCCGCTGGTTTCCCGCGAGGAGAAATACCCCATGGCTTTGTCACCGACGGATTCGAGGACGTCGAGCCGGCCAACCTTGGCCAGTTGCGTCCGCAAATCGCCGAGCATGAAACCGAGGAGATCTTCCGCGTGCGCCCGCTCATCGACGGCTTTGCTGCGCTCGATGCTGGCGAGCCGTTCGGCTCGCTTTGCGCGCAACGCCTGCATCGTGCTGACCACCGTCCCAATCACGAGCGCAAGCGCCACGGCGCTGACGGCAACCACCGCGAACCGGTTGCGACGCACGAACCGGCTGACGCGATAAGTCGTGGTCGGCGGACGCGCCGATACTGGTTCGTTTTGCAGGTGTCGCTGAATGTCCAACGCCAGTCCGTTCGCGGTTTCGTAGCGGCGGTTACGATTTTTTTCCAACGCCTTCATCACGATCCAATCGAGATCGCCGCGAATGAGCGGGGAAAGTTGCGCGGGGGAAATACTGCGCTGACGGGCAACCGAGTCGCGATCCGCATCGCCCAAGGTGTTGAGCCGCGTCGATGGCTTCACTGGCTCGACCTCGCGGATGATCCGCCGAATTTCGTCGAGGCCGGCTTGAAACAAGGATTTCGGATCGAAGGGTGGGCGGCCGGTCAACAATTCGTAGAGCAGCACACCGAGCGAATAAATGTCGCTGCGGGTATCGACATCGATGCCGCTCATCTCCGCCTGCTCGGGGCTCATGTACGCCGGGGTGCCGATGAATTGTTCGAACGCGGTGAAGAGCGTGTGGTCGGTCAGCCGGCCCTGCGTCGCCTTCGCGATGCCAAAATCGATGACCTTCGGCGTGGGTTCGCCATCGTGGAGCGTGACCAGGATGTTCGATGGTTTAAGGTCGCGGTGAATCACGCCTTTTTGATGCGCGTGTTGGACGGCCTGACAGACCTGCGTGAAAAGCTCCAGCCGCGCCGCAGTGGATAAATTGTGCTGATCGCAGTATTTCGTGATCGGAACTCCGGGCACCAACTCCATCACGAAAAACGGCCGCCCGGCGTCCGTTGCGCCGGCATCGAACACGCGCGCGATATTGGGGTGATCCATCAACGCGAGCGCCTGCCGCTCCGCTTCGAAACGGGCGATGACGTTCTTCGTGTCCATCCCGAGCTTAATCACCTTGAGCGCCACGCGCCGGCGCACGGGTTCCTCTTGCTCGGCCATCCAGACCACACCACAGCCGCCCTCGCCGATTTTTTGCAGCAGCTTGTACCGCCCGATCCGTGTTCCTTCGCGATCGACCGAACCGCGCGGGGAAGACCCGTTGGCCTTTTCTCCCAGTGAAATTTCCCTCGGCGGCGCCATGAACTCCCCGGCCGATTCGTGGGCCGCAATCAACGCTTCGATCCGCCCGCGTAGCGCGGTGTCGTTCCCACAGGCCCCATCAAGATAGAGCGGCCTTTCCGTTGCCGGCAGCACCCGCGCTTCGGCAAAAATACGTTCTTCCTCTTCGGCGGGCTCGTTCATGGGTGCGCCGGCAATTTTCCGGAACCGGGTAAACGGCAACGCTGAGGTGTGACCGTCGAGAACGCCAGAATGACTTTTTCGTGCAATCGTTGGAGCGAAGCTCCGTTTATTTCCGAGCCGATTTTTTTTCGTAGCACCGATGAGCCCACACGCGATGCAACAGAAACGACCACACTTCCGGTGACAGAACTGGTAAACAGAAGTCCGGGTAAGTTTTTCACGGCGGGTCGAAAATAGAAGAAGGTGCGGTTTGGTTCGTCTCTCAATGCGTAATTTCCATACGGAACCGATCATTCCGGTCGATTCCCCTGAAATAGCACCGACTGCTCTGGGGGTTTCCCCCTGACCGCAAAATTACTTCGGAGGTCGCGCGGCAGCGGGAGTGAATTCAAACCGACCATATTGGGTTTGCCCTTGCTTGGGCGTCACCACGTAGGTCCCGCGAAAACCGTGGGCGTTGAGCACGCCCCGGAATTTTAAAGAGAATCCTTCTTTAACGTCTCCGCTTAACTCGCACCAGCCGTCCAGCCAACGTCCGGTCATAGTGCCCGTGCCAGTCAGCGGTGGTGAAGTGACGATGGACGCGCGAAGTGTTTCCCCGTCCTGGATGATTTCAATCTTCGCGGGCGCGGTGACGTTGCCAGTCGTGTTCGTCACCGTTCCTGTCAATGAAATCGTGCGCGGTTGCGCGGCTGCGAAAGTGAGGAGCAAGGCGAAGCCGAGGAGTAGTTTTTTCATGGCGAATGCGACGCCGACGTCGGTTTACCGGGGGTGACTTCAGCTTGCAATTTACGCATCAGAAATCCCCACGTTCCTTTTGAACCGCTGACGCCCTTCGCGAAAAGATCGTACAGTGGCGCAGTGTCGGGCGCGCCCGCTCGTCCGCCAATCACGAACGGATCGCGCATCCTCCTGAATCCGTCGGGCTGCGGTTTTTTATCGAGCAAACTCATTTCAGTGTCATCCCACGGGGATGGCGCAATTAAAGGAGGGAGGTGGCTCGGCTGAATGATTTTTATCTGCCAGAAGGCAGGGGTGAAAAAGAAAAAACCACCGCAACCGAGGCGCCGGCACCCTGCTGTTTTGCGTCAGCTCGTCGAATTGATTCCTGCCTATCTCGTCCCGAAACTCGCGCGCGAGAGCGGGGTTGATGACCGGGCCCGTACGTTCAGCCCGTGGAGTCACGTGGTGACGATGCTCTATGCGCAGATCAGCCCCGCCTTTGGCCTCAACGAGGTGTGCGATGCCTTGCGGCTCCAGCTGACGTCGCTCTGCGCGATGCGCGGGGCGACGCCGCCGGCGCGCAACACGCTCAGTCACGCGAACAAGGAGCGTGACTGCACGCTGGCGGGAAAACTCTTTTGGCGGATGCTCGAACCTTTGCAATCCGAGCACGCCGGGTTTGCGCCCGGGGGGAACAAGTCGCTCGGGTGGCGGTTCCGCCGCGCCATCCACGTCATTGACGCCACGACGATCCAACTGGTGGCCAATTGCATGCCGTGGGCGAAGCACCGTCGGCGCAAAGCCGCCGCGAAGTGTCATCTGCGGCTGGACCTGCTGAGTTTCCTGCCCCGCTTCGCCATCGTGGACACCGCTGGCGAGCATGACAGTGTGCGCGCCCCGGAACTGTGCGCCGGATTGCACGAGGGGGAAATCGTAATCTTCGACAAGGCCTGCGTATGCTTCGCCCACCTTTGGGCGCTCATGAGCCGGGGCGTTTTCTGGGTGACGCGGTCGAAGGATAACCTCCAGATGAAAGTGAAAAAACGCCTGCCCGCTCCCGCCGACCCACGCATCCCTGCGCGACGATCTGGTCGTGCTCAAAGGCGTCCAGACCGCGAAGGATTATCCCCACCTGATGCGGCGCGTGACCGCGAAGGTCGAGGTCGACGGCAAGGAACGCGGGATGGTTTTCCTCATGAACAATCTGGAGTGGAGCGCGCTCACCGTCTGCGACCTATATCGCTGCCGCTGGCAAATCGAAGTCTTCTTCAAGCAACTCAAGCAGACCGTGCAACTGGTGGACTTCCTCGGCAACAGTGCCAACGCCGTGAAGTGGCAGGTGTGGACCGCGCCGCTGGTGCATCTGCTGCTGCGCTTCCTCGCCTGGCGCAACCGTTGGGCGCACAGCTTCACCCGGCTGTTCACCCATGTGCGCGCGGCGTTGTGGCTGCGCCGCGATCTGGCGGAATTGCTCCGCCGCTGTGGGACAGCACCGGGGCCCGGCCGCGCTCGCGCGCTCCCGGCCCAGAGGGAACCGCCCGGTTTCACCGCTCTGCTCATGGGAC
>JAYVMJ010000421.1:0-4096 GCA_043759025.1 Verrucomicrobiota bacterium
CCAGTTCACCCCGTGTCAAAACCGACGTGGTGCGCTCCATGACGTGCGGCTGGCCGCGAATGTTTGCGTCGAGATGCGGACGCAGGCCGCGCAGCTTGCCCGCCAGCACTGGCGGGGATGTTTGGAGGCCGATGACTTCTTCGACGAACATGGAGCTCAAAATGTTTCACGATACCACGCCGGCACCAGACCATCCGTGCCAAGCGCCGGAATCGTTACTTTGCGAAATCCGAAATCACAGTGCTGCACGATCGCTTGAAATTTCTTCAACCGGCGCAGTTCATGGGGTTCAAAATAGTATTTGTCCTCTTCAGTGAAGGAGCTGGTTCGTTTGCCGCCGGAATATCCATACGTGCGCCGCTTGCTCTTGCGTTTGCCGAGCGTGTCGGCGGCGATCTTGGCGGAGTCTTCGTCCGCCGCACAAAAGGTGATCCGGTTTGCCATGTTCGCGATGAAGACCTTCGCCTTTCGCTCATCGCCCATCGGTGGAATGAGCGAGGCGTAGGATTGGGTTGCCGCTACGACCGTCGCTCGCGCCTCGCGGAGCACGTCCACCACGTTGTAATCGCTCATCCCATCGTCACTCGCGGTGACGATTCTTTGTGCTTCATCCGCCCAGAGGATGACCAGATTGTCGCGGCTGCGCTCGGCGGCAGGCTTGTCGAAACGTCGCAGCGCGTGCGCGTAATACGTCAGCTTGAGCAACGTATTGATGTAACGCCGCTCCACCGGGAAACGCTGTGGGATGGAGACACAGATGATCTTGCCACGGTCGATGTCATCAAAACTGAACGTCGATTTCTCCGGGCAAAATATCTCGGCGATGTCCGGCTCAGTGAAATGCTTCAGGTAGTTCGCTATCGTTGTTTTGACGCCGCCTAATTGCTCTGCCGGCTGGGTTTTGAAATTCCCCTCGTAGTGATCCACGAGCAAACGCGCATCGCGGGTGTCCTTCTTGGCGACCATCGCCATGATTTCCTTGAGGAGGCTGTCCGAAGAAAGGAAATCATAGGCGCTCTCCAAGGTCACCGGCAGCTCGGCGCAGTGCAGTGTTTTGAAAGCAAATTCCATCTGCACCTGTGCCTGCATACGGAAAAAGCTCTGCTCACTGCGCTGCCCGAGCGCAGCGGCCACGTCGCAGACAATCTTGGCCTTGGCCGACCACGGCAGGTGCGGGTTATCCAAAAAATTGAATCGATGCGTCGGCTTCCAATCGGGTCCGGCATTTTCGGGCCGCACTTGCAGGAGGATCAGATCGGACGCGCGACCAAGATGCCCGAGCATCGGCGCGAGCGTTTCCCAATAGAGTCCCTTGTCATCGACACATACTCCGCCCCAGGTTGGGCAATTTTTCGAGACCTGCCAAAGCATCGAGTTGATCGCAGCGACGGTTTTGCCCGTGCCGACCTGACCCGTGATAAGCCAGCCCCGGCAGAAACTGAACAGATCCCAAGTGAAGCCGCCCAGCCGAAGAATCACAGGCGATTGCGTGCGCCGGCTCATCGCGCAACGAAGCTGCCAGAGGGAAAGCAGTCCAAGGGCATAGGCGACCGGGCGGATCGTTCCCGCGTGCGTCCAGAATGCCAGGGCAGCAAAGGCGCTGCCTACGGAGAGAATGAGATTTGCCAGCATGGCAGCGGGACGGCCCGCTATTGGCGAACCGGCCCACCACACAGCATGCCCGAAACCTCCCGGCACTTGCTTGGATAATCTCGGCTTTTATCAGGACGTTTGCGCGCCGCTTTCGGGAGAATCGGCAACGGAGCGCACCGAGACGCGGCTGATGCAAGGTTCGTTGTCGCCGGCCTGCGGGCGAAATTTGGCCGGCATGTCGCGCAGGCAGTCGAGATGAAAACTCGCAATCTCGGGCAGGAGCAACGCGAGGCGCGCGCCATCCAGCACGACTTCATGATTGGCGAATGAGAGCACCAGTTGTTCGCTTTCGCCGGTGCCCCGATGACACGCGGCAGCAAAGCCAGACCACGGGAGCACCCATTTCTCCCCGTTCCATGAATGAATTTGCAGCGAACGGACCTGCGCGTCCGCCGAATCGCTCGACCGATTGGACGGCTGCTCTGCGGCCCGGCGCTGTTGGAGTGTTTCTTGAAGTGTGCTCATAAAGCGATTTTGGCCCGGTTGGCGTTACGGGCAGGGAGCCGCATGACGGACTCGTGCAGGCGCACGCGCTCGGTTGCGGCCAGCGCCCGGCGCGTCCAAGCGGGGAGGCGGTGACGCAATCCGCGACGCGTGGATGATTCGGGCGGGGAGAGCTTCATTTCCAAAGCGAGGCCACGGTCGCCGCTTTGCTCGATGCTGGCGCGAAGCTCGGCTTTGTTGTCCGTGAAAACGATGACCCGTTTTCGCCCGCGCGAGATTGAGACATACCACTGGTTGCGATTCGTTGCGGCGCGGCAGCCCGCATCCGCCACCAGCACGGTATCAACGGTCTTGCCCTGCGAAGCGTAAGACGTGACGGCATAGCCGCGATTGAACAACCGCTGTTGCGGCGAAAGTGTCTTCACCGTGAGGCGGTCGTCTTCGACGGTAAGGGAGCCATCGGCGGCGACGCGGCGCACCGTCACGAGTTCGCCGTTGGCGATGGGAAGCCCTTCCTTGGATTTGCCGTTGAACTTCAGTTGCAGCCGGTCGCCGGTGGCAACTCTGGTTTCCCGCTCAACTGCTATGCCCAGCCGGTGGGTATGGCGGTAACTGATGGTCGAGCGCCGGCCATCCTTGATGAGCACCAAGCCGCGTTCGTTCGTCCCGGCGATGGGGCAAAGATCGCCCTTCGCAAGACGGCCATAGCGTTTGATGACGTAGGCGAACTGGCCCGGTTGATAAAACCGGGCGTCCTGTTTTTCGGCTTCGTTGAGATCCACCGCTTGGTAGGTCTTCAACGCTACCCCGGAGGCGATGCGTCCGCTCGTCTGGAGTTCCGCCCGAATCGCTTCGTTCATGCCATTCACCTCGTTCCAAGTTTGGGCCACGACCAGGGCGCGTTCATGACGGCCGACGCTGGCGAGGTATTCCCGAGCGAGCGTGGCGCGGCGATCATCGGGCGCGACCTCGCGGATACATCCCAGCCGATCCAAGCCATCGAACGACTCTTCGATGCGCCCGGCTGCCGCCGCCTCTACCGCGCGGCGGTAAGCCGCCACGAATGCGCGTTCTGCCGCCGATTTAGCCCGCGCCGGGTCTTGCCGACGAATCTCCCGCAACACTGCCGCCTTCAAGCCGCTGAACTCCTCGATCGCTCGCAGCGCATCCGAAGCCTGCACGGCACCATGCTGCCGGGTGTCACCGGACAGGATCAATCGGCCACCATGCGTTTTTACCAAAGCCACCAACTCGCCCAATTGCTTCCCGCCAATCTGGCCCGACTCATCCACCAGCACCACCGCGCGCGGAGGCAGGGTCTTGGTTTCAAGGCAGTGCGACAGCGTTTTGGCCGCAAGGCCGTCGGCGCATAGGTCCGCGACTTGCTGGCGTTGCGGAGCGAGCACGACCACCGGATGGCCGGCGGCCCGGAGCCCCAGCGTCACTTCGCGCAGGGTGAAACTCTTGCCCGTGCCGGCGCTACCGCGAAAAAGGGTGATGAAGTCCCGGCTGGCGAGAATCTGCTTCACCGCCACCGCCTGCTCGGCGGACAGGGCCGGTGCCGGCTGATAGCCAGGACTGAGGGGCACATGCTGCCCACGACCGTCATGGGCAGCGACCACGATGCCGAGTTCGCAACGCAGCACCTCTCGCGAGGTGAGCTTGCGCGTGCCGTCCTCCCGGATGTAGGCCCGTTTTTCGATGGCGTCTCGCAAGGCAGCCAGGTCGAAATCCTCGCCACGTCCGCGCGCCAGCGCGGCCGACATCAATTCGTAATCGTTCACCACAGAGCGCCGCTCGAAAAGATGCTCATCCGCCCATGCGGTGATGCCCGCCACGTCCGCCGGCTTCGCGGGTTTTGGCTGAACGGAGCGCAACGCGCCGAGCGCCTTCGCTTCGTCAGCCGTCATCTGTTTTCCCCACGAAGGGCGCAACCGCGCGGCGGTCGAATCCTTGAGTTTCCTCCGCCGGTTTCCGTGCGCGATCCGTTTGCGCAGCG
>JAYVMJ010000422.1:0-5789 GCA_043759025.1 Verrucomicrobiota bacterium
GGTCCAGGAAGTTCGACATCAGTGCCACTTGAGTATCCACCGTTGAGCGGTAGTCAACCGAAGGCGCGCGCCGGCGTCAGGGGCGTTGGGACAGGGCCCGCCAGTTTGTCCCGGGAGTGTGCCGCGTGATCTATAATCTGGCTCGCCCTGCCCGCCTTTTCCCGCGTTCGATGGGCTAAATCATCTGCTTAAGATGGAACGGTGTATGCGAGAACATAGTCCAATCAATTTATGGATTCACAAAAAATGACCGTCATGTCCCGGCAGGCGTTGCAGGAAGCGCAAAATGAAGCGCGGCGCCGGTCCAACAATGAGGTGGAGACCTGGCATTTGCTGATCGCGTTGCTCGCGCAAGAGGGCGGCATCGTTCCGGCGCTGGCCGAAAAAATGGGGCTTACGGTGAGCGCGCTGCAACTGGCGGCGGAACGCGAAATTGACCGACTGCCGAAGGTGTCGGGCGCGGTCGATGTTTCGAAGATTTACGTCACCCAGTCGTTGAACGAGGTGCTGACGCAGGCGGAGGAAGAAGCGGAAAAATTGAAGGATGAATTTGTCAGCGTTGAACACTTGTTGCTCGGCTTGATCAAGGTGGCCAAGCCTGCCGGCCTGAAGAAATATTTCGAAAGCTTTGGGCTCGACCGCTCGAAAGTGCTCAGTGAATTGAAAGCGATGCGCGGCGGCCAGCGCGTGACGTCGGATAATCCCGAGACGACTTACGACGCGCTTGCGAAATATGGCATCGATCTCGTGGCGCAGGCGCGCAAGGGAAAGCTTGATCCGGTCATCGGGCGCGACGCGGAAATCCGCCGTGCGATTCGCATTCTTTCGCGGAAGACGAAAAATAATCCCGTGCTCATCGGCGAGCCCGGCGTGGGCAAGACCGCCATCGTCGAGGGTCTCGCGCAGCGCATCGTTCGCGGCGACGTGCCCGAGGGACTCAAGGATCGAATCATTTTCGCGCTCGACATGGGCGCGCTCATTGCCGGGGCGAAATATCGCGGCGAATTCGAGGAACGCCTGAAAGCCGTGTTGAATGAAGTCAAACAGGCCGAAGGCCGCATCATTCTTTTCATCGACGAACTGCACAACATCGTCGGCGCGGGTAAAACCGACGGCGCGATGGACGCGGGCAATTTGCTCAAGCCCATGCTGGCGCGCGGCGAATTGCATTGTATCGGCGCCACCACGCTCGACGAGTACCGCAAGTACATCGAGAAAGACCCCGCGCTGGAGCGTCGCTTCCAACCGGTGATGGTGGAAGAGCCGACCGTGGAGGATGCCATTTCCATTCTACGCGGACTCCGCGAACGGTATGAGTTGCACCACGGCGTGCGCATTCAAGACAACGCGCTCGTGGCCGCGGCGGTGTTGTCGCATCGTTATATTTCCGACCGTTTCCTGCCCGACAAGGCGATCGATCTTGTCGACGAAGCGTGCGCCATGATTCGTACCGAGATCGACAGTTTGCCGACTGAGCTGGATCAACTGCAACGCCGCGTGATGCAGCTGGAGATCGAGGAAACCGCCTTGCAGAAGGAAAAGGACGACGCCTCGAAGCACCGTCTGGCCGAGTTGCGCAAGGAACTGGCCGATGCCAAGGAACGGGCGACGGCATTGCGCGCTGTGTGGTTGAAGGAAAAGGAATCGTTGGGCCGCGTGCAAAAAGTGCGCGAGGAACTCGAAGCGGCGCGCATCGAAATGGCCAAGGCGGAGCGCAATTACGATTTGAACAAGAGCGCGGAACTCAAACACGGTCGCATTCCGCAACTGGAGAAGGAACTCGCAAAAGCCGAAAAGACCGGCCACGCGAAAAATACCCTCGTGAAGGAAGAAGTTTCCTCGGAGGAGATCGCGGAGATCATTTCCAAGTGGACGCACATTCCCGTCACGAAGCTGATGGAGGGCGACAAGGAGAAGCTGCTTAAGCTCGAGGACGAGTTGCACAAACGCGTCATCGGCCAGGATGAAGGCGTTCAACTCGTGAGCGAAGCGATCCTGCGCGCGCGCGCCGGGATCAAGGATCCGCGCCGGCCCATCGGGAGTTTTCTTTTTCTGGGGCCCACGGGCGTCGGCAAAACCGAACTGGCCAAGACCCTCGCCGAACAACTTTTCGATTCGGAAAATAATCTCATTCGCCTCGATATGTCCGAGTACATGGAGAAGCACTCGGTCTCGCGCATGATTGGCGCGCCTCCCGGCTACGTCGGTTATGACGAAGGCGGTCAACTCTCCGAGGCCGTGCGGCGGAAACCGTATTCAGTCGTGCTGTTCGATGAGATCGAGAAAGCGCATCCGGACGTTTTCAACGTCCTCTTGCAGGTGCTGGACGAAGGACACATTACCGACAGCCAGGGACGGACGGTGAATTTCAAAAATACGGTCATCATCATGACCTCGAACATTGGCAGTCGTCATCTACTCGAAGGCGTGACTGGGGCGGAAATCCCCGAAAGCGTGCGCGAAGCGGTCATGGCCGATTTGCGGCAAGCGTTCCGCCCGGAGTTCCTGAATCGCGTGGACGAGACAGTGCTCTTCAAGCCGCTCTCGCTGGAAGAAATCGGCTCGATCGTCGATTTGCTGATCGCAGATATCAACAAGCGCCTCGCGGACCGGCATGTGACGGTGGCGCTCGATGCCAGGGCAAAAACCTGGGTGGCCGAGAAAGGCTACGATCCGGTGTTTGGGGCGCGTCCGTTGAAACGTTTTCTGCAACGCCATCTGGAAACCCGCCTCGCGCGCGGGCTCATCGCGGGGGACGTAACCGAGGACTCGACCGTGACCTTCAAGGTGAAGGGCGAGGAGTTGGTGATTGGGTGAGTGGGGGACCGCTTGGATATTTTACTGTAGCCGGGGGCGCTGACCCCGGTTCAGGTAACTCTCTCACGCGAAATCCACCGAGCCGGCATAGGGCCAGTCCTCCGCCCTTATCGCAAGTCGAGCCCGTACTGGATTTTCGTATACGTAATTCCACTTGTCAGCCAAGGACGCGTCAGATCGCAACAGATGATCGAAAAACTCCGGCTGCCAAAGCGGTGCCAATTTGCCTGTCGCCTTCAGGATTCTCTTTGCCGTCCACTCCTTCCAGGTTCCAATCGTTTGGCTCAACGACTTTCCGCCGGTGGGAATCGGGCTGATAAAAAAATGCACATGGTCCGGCATGACCACATAACGGCCCGCTGCCCAGCCATGGCGCTCCAGTAAGCCCGACCATTCCTCGTGTAGAAGGGTATGCACATCAGGCGTCGCCAATAACTTCCTTCGTCCAGCTACGCATGAGGTCACGAAATATACCGGTTGTTTTTGCCAGGCCCAATCCAGGCGTTTCAAATGGTGAGGAGTGGGCATTTCGAAGTGATTCGATAATCTGTTTATCGGGGCAAGAGTGAAAGATACGGACCGGGGTCAGCGCCCCCGGCTACAGCAAACAAGAACACCCAAAACGGAAAGACGGAAGTTCTGGCTTTCGCAAACTGTAGCCTGGGCGCTGACCCCGGGTACATATCGGCAATTTCTTCCTTTGCGGTTATGAAACTTTGTGTGAGGTTCCGGTGGACATGCCCGCAGAGACCATCCGTTTTTTTGATCGCTATAAGAAAACCATCGAGACCGAAAAGGTCTATGGTGGGGATTGGCTGCGCTGGACTTATCAGACGAGCCTCGGGCGACTCTCACTCGAACTGGCCGTAAAGCGGGCGATTGTTTCCCGCTACTACGGTTGGAAAATGTCCCTGCGTTCGAGTGCGAACGGGGTGCTTCCGTTCATCGTCAATTACGACATGAACGTCGACGAATTCGCGAAGAAGCCACTGACGTTCAAATCATTTAACGACTTCTTTTACCGGGCACTGAAACCGGGAGCGCGTCCGATCGCTCCGGGCGAACGAGTCGCGGTGCTGCCGGCGGACGGACGTCATCTGGTTTTTCAGAACGTGGATGCGGCTGCTGGATTCTACGCGAAGGGGCAGCGCTTTTCACTGGGATCGTTTTTGGATGATAAGTCCCTCGCCAAGGAGTTTGAGGGCGGGGCGCTGGTGATTTCCCGGCTTTGTCCGGTGGACTACCATCGGTTTCATTTTCCGGTGAGCGGGCTGCCCGCGGTGCCGCGCTTGATCAATGGCTGGTTGTATTCCGTATCACCGATCGCGCTCCGGCGGAACCTGGCTTATCTTTGGGAGAACAAACGCATGATCACCATTGTGGAATCGCCGGAATTCGGTCGCGTCGCGATCTGCGAGATCGGGGCGACGATGGTGGGCAGTATCTTCCAGACCTTCAGTTCCAGTCGAGCGGCGGTGAAAGGGGAGGAAAAGGGGCTTTTTAAGTTTGGGGGCTCCTGTGTGATTACGGTTTTTCAAGCGGGGCGGATTAAACTGGATAGCGATCTGGTGAATCACAGTGCCGAAGGAATTGAAGTCTACGCTCGGATGGGCGATCGTTTGGGCGAAGCGACCTGATGATGGACCGCCGTGGATGACGCCCGGAAGGTGGCGTGCAGATTGAGTTTTACCCCTGCGAAACCGCTTGCTTCCTCGATTCTGAAACCGTCAATTGTCAGGCGCATCATTGCCGCTCGGGTGATGGAATGGCAGACATGCGGGTCTTAGAAGCCCGTGCCGTAAGGCGTGCAGGTTCGAGTCCTGTCCCGAGCACCAATAAATTGGGGTGACGCGCGTTTTCTCGATGACGTGATCCTTGACGGAGCGATTGCGGTTACGTAGTCATCACCCCTCTTCACTCAAACGCCTTGGGCCAAAGGCACTCGTTAGGAATTGTTCTTATGGCCCTGCAAAAAAATGGCGGTTTATTTCGGCGCGCGGCGTTTATCGTCCGCTTGGTTTCAATGGGTTTGTTGTTGGCGGGACAACTCACGCTGTGTCTGCGGGCGGAAAGTTCGTCCCCGGTTGGGTCGGTGCAACAGCTCGGAGCGGCCGAGGCGGCCGGGCGAATCGACGCGCTTCGCACGGAGATCGCTTATCACGACGAGTTGTATTTCAAGAAATCCGCGCCGGTCATCAGCGATGGCGCTTACGATCAACTGAAGCGTGAACTCGCGGCGCTTGAGCGGGCGTTTCCTTCCGTCGCGAAGGACAGCGAAAATCTCTGTTCCGAAGTGGGTGACGACCGGGTCGGGTCGTTTGCGACGTATCGCCATCGCGTGCGGATGCTTAGTTTGAGCAAGAGTTATTCCGAATCTGAAGTGCGGGCATTTGATGCGCGGTTGACGAAGCAGCTGGGTCGGAGGGCACTCGATTATGTGGTGGAACCAAAGTTCGATGGGCTAGCGATCAGTGTGACGTTTGCGAAAGGGAAACTGGTGCGGGCAGTGACGCGCGGCAACGGCGACGAAGGCGACGACGTCACCGCCAATCTGCTCACGATTCGCACGCTGCCGCGAAGTCTGCGGAGCGAATTGGCTGACGGCACGCTCAACCCGATGCCCGACGTGATCGAATTGCGCGGGGAGGTTTATCTGTCGTTTGCCGAGTTCGACCGGATCAATCGCGAACGCGAGAGCGTCGGCGAGCTGCCCTTTGCCATTCCCCGCAATCTCGCGGCCGGCACGCTCAAGCAACTCGATCCAGACGACGTGGCGAAACGACGTTTGGAAATTGTTTTTTACGGCGTTGGCGCTTGTGAGCCGATGGCGAAGAAGCCCGTTTCCCAGCTGGGATTGTTGCGGCAGTTGCAGGCGTGGGGTTTACCGACCGTCGAAAATCCGCGACCAGCACGCGGGGCCGATGAGGCTTGGCAGGCGGTGCAGGCCGTGGGCCGTGAGCGCGCGAAGCTGG
>JAYVMJ010000423.1:0-8977 GCA_043759025.1 Verrucomicrobiota bacterium
ACTTCCGCCAGACGCTTGCCAATGAGCACGGGTGCATTCGCTGCGGCGATCACGTCGCTGTCGTTTAAAAGATAGGAGATGTCGAGGCGGAGCGCGGGCGAAACATCAACTCTTGCCCCGAGTTCAATCCCGCGCACGTGGATGTTGTCGATATTCTGGCGTTGTCGACCGAGTCCGCCGGCGGGCACGAAGCCGACGGTGGGAAACGTTCCCGGGCCCTGCGCCAGCGTGACGCTGCCGACGGCATCGCGCAGATCATTCCAAAAAAGGTCAGCGGTGAACGTGAATTTTTCCCGCGTGTAATCGAGCCCGAGATCGAAACTGGTGGCGTGTTCGGTGCGAAGGTTGGGATTGGCCTCGGTAATGATATTGCCCACGCGGAATGGCCGGTAGAGTTCGTTCAAGGTGGGACGCCGGAACGATTTTTGTCCAGCGGCGCGAACGCGCCACGCGGTGGAGGGCTGCCAGATCAAGCCGGCACTCGGACTGAACTGAACGCCATTGATGTTCGCAGAGTGATCGTCGCGGAGAACGGCGCCGGTCGTGCGATCGATTTCGTGGCGATGTCCGTCGCGATCCTCCCAAAAATCCAGCCGGGCACCAACGTTAGCGCGCCACGCCGTGCCGAGTTGTTGTTCGTGCAACGCGAAAATGCCGGCAAAATCCTGCGTGCCGCCGGCGATCCGCTGACGGGTAAAGTTGCCATTGGTATACGTGTAATTTTCGCGGGTCTCACCGGACACGTCGCGAAAATCCACCCCGGCGCTGGTCCGGGATTGATCGCCGCTTAACCAGACGCCGCTCCACTCAGCACCATACGCGGTGGCCGGTACGGCGTATTGATCGCTCGCCGGAGTCTCGGCGGTGCGGGTGGCGTTGACGGAACTGAACGTGCTCGAGAACGTCTGGTCTTGGGCGTAAATCGTGGCGTTCCACGTGAAGTTTTTATCGGGACGTGCATTCAACGTGGCCGAGCCAAAATTCTCGCGCGAGCGGTTGCCTTGATAAGGCGTGCCGTTGCCGCGCTGTTCGTCGAAGGTGCGGGCGGTGACGGTTAGATCGGCTTGCGGGCCGATGGGTGTCAGCCCTCGCGCGGAAAACCACTCATGCCGGCTCCACGCAGCGACGTCGATCGGTCCGCGATTTTCGGCGGCGACCAAAGGAAAACCACTCGTGCCGAAATCATCGGCACCCAGTTGCAGCGTACCGCGGCCCACCTGTTGGGTCAGGGAAAGCTCTTCGCTGTGAGTGGAAAAATCGCCGCCACTGACTGCGATGCGATTGGGAGCATCGGCCGGATTTTCCGTGAGCATCTGAATCACGCCGCCGAGCGCGGCATTACCCCAGGCCGCGGCTCCGCCGCCGGGCACGATTTCGACTCCGGCCAGCGATTCGCGGGGAATTTTGCTCCAGAGCACCCAGCCGCCGAAAGGATCATTCAGGGGCACGCCGTCCAGCAGCACCAACGAGCGGCTGGCGCCACTGGGACCGAGGCCCCGCAACGAAACGCCCTGTGCCGTGGGATTGGCCGTGAGACTGTCGCTGCGTCGAAAAAGGCTGAAGGCAGGAACGCTTTTCAACGCGCCATCGAGGGTGCTGGACGCCGATGCGCGCAAGTCATCTGCGGAAAAAGTGGCGACTGCGAACGGAACTTGAAACAGCGGTTCGGGCGCGCGACTGGCGCTCACCGTCAACGGATCAAGCGTGACGGTTTGTGCGCAGAGCACCGCCGGCAAAAATAGTAATAATCCGAAGCGTAGGTTCAACATGGTTGGCTTCGGTCACGGTGCATCGCTTTTTCATCCGGGCAACCCGGATCGCGTTGGAGCGAGGGCAAGTTTTGCGGGTAGGGCGGTTTATCCATAAACCGCCGCCTCGGGATTTACGAATCCGCTATCTCAATCGCGGTCCCTGAACGGCGGTTTAAGGATAAACCGCCCTACCTCCTGCGCGCGGCCAACGATCATTTTTGAGCAAGCGTCAGCGACGGGAGAGCGATTCGTGATCCACGATCTCAGCCGTGGCGTCCTCCGCATTGTCCAGAATTTGGATGTTGGACGACGGCCCGAGGTCACTCGCACCGCTCCACGAACGCAGGGCCCATACGACTTTTTTGGCGGGTGTGACTTCGAGGACTTGCACGGTGGCTGGCCAATCGGCCATCTCCTTGTGTCCGGCGCACCAGTTGCACAGCACCGTGTTGCCGTTGGCGAGGCGATGTGCTGTTTGAAGATTGAAAATTTTGATGTCGGGCACGTCCGCTTGGGTGAACTCCCAGACCGTCTTCCCGGCCGGATCGACCTCGCGGGCGTAACCGGAGTGGTCACCGGCGATCAAGGTGTTGCCATTTTTAAGGCGAATGGCGGACCACGGTGAATTGGCTTCGACCGACCAGATTGGTTTTCCGTCGAGCGTGTACTCCACCACTTTATTTTCACCGAGATGAGGCACGAGCAATGTCCCGGCGGGCGTCATGCGGATGTGGCGGAATTGTCCGTGGGTGCCTTTGATCGGCGTAGGAATGGGAATCTCCTTCACCACCGTGTTGGTGGCCGTGTTGAAAATCATCGCTTGGGCGGGATTGCCGTTGCGCATGATCAGCACGAGATCGGGGCCGACGGATTGGGCGGAGTGGACTTCGGTGCCGGGAGGAGCGCGGTATTCCCAAACGAGTTTCTTTTCGGGATTCACCATGCCTGCGCCGGACATGCGGGAGAAAATAATATTTCCGTTCGACAACAACGTGGCGTCGTCGAACTCCTGGTTCACGCCGGGTGCGGGATGGAGCGGGGTCGTGTAGGACCACACCACCTTGCCACCGCGCACGAGGAACATCGACTGCAGCGCTTTGCGTGTGTCCCATTCGCCAGCGTACAGGAAATCATGCTGGGCCAGTCCCTTTCCGGGAAGAATGTTGGGTGAGAAAGAGGTGCTTGGGGCAGGGGCGACGGGGATCGCTTCCGCTCCGCAGAGCGAGGCTGTGATACAAGCGAGACCAAGAAGGAGGAGGTTGTTTTTCATTGGAAAATAATGCACGCCTTGGCCGCTGAGCGACGCCCGGTCGGTTTAGTGTTGGATATTTTTTACCGGGCCCGTTTCGACGGTGTCCGGAATATTCCGGCTGGCCGTGACGGAGAAGCCCGTGACGTTGCGCAGATCGAAGAGTGGAGCGTTGTCTGTGCCGCGCTTGAAATTCACGTGGTGAAAAAAGGCATCCTGAACGTCGTCGAGGACGACGGCAGGGCGGGCTTCGGGTTTGGCGTAGTCCAGTTTCACGTCATGTATTTCGATGCCTTGGACGTGGCGGAAAAAGAAGCCGTAGGAGGGCATGTCTCCAAACATGCCGGGTTCGGGATAGGATTTTTCCTCCTCTGGCGGCACGCGTGCGCCGAGGGCTTTGCTCCCACCGCCTTGCTGTTGGAAATACAGGTTGCTGAAACGAAGGTCTTCGATCGGGTGGCCGGGCAGTCCGCTGATGACATTGCCGAGGGTCCAGTCGGCGTCGGAGGATACCAAATTGTTGATGCTGATGCGGCGAATCGAACCCACGACCGTGCCTTCCGGTCCGCGCAATCGCGCGCCGAGCCGGATGAAGATCGGCGAATTCTGCGAATGGCGCATCGTGATATTCGAAATAGCCACGTCCTCGATGTGCGAGCCGTCGACGCTTTCAAGCGCGATGCCGCGCGAACCGTCGAACACGCAGTTCGTGATCGTGATATTCTTGAAGTCGCCGTTGGACTCGGTGCCGAGCTTGATGCGTCCGGTGCCGAAGGATTTGTAACTGGGTTCGCTGCGTTTGAAAGTGCCGTCGATCAGCGTGCCTTCGTCGAAGCTGCCGGCTAGAAAGCAATCCGAGATCGTCACGTTTTCGCAGGCTTTCAAATGGCCGAGTCCATAGGACGCTTTCAGGCAGATACCGTCGTCCCACGGCGAGTTCACGCTGGTGTGGGTGATGCGGACGTTATCGCAAGCGTCGATGTCCATGCCATCGCGGTTCGTGTCGATCTTGAGATTGTCGACGGTGAGATTGTCGACGCCCGTCGCGAGAATGCCGAACCAACCACCGTGGAGGATTGAGAAGTCACGGAGGATGACGTTGTGGCAGTCGCGCAACGCGATGGCTTTGTTGCCGCTACCGTCAGGATTCGCGTGGTAGCGCTTTTCTCCCTTCGACTCGTCGGCGAAACGGTTGAAGCCGTTATCGAGGCCCTGGCCGTGGATGAGGCCGGGGCCGATGATCGAGACGTTGTGGAGCCCGATGCCCCAGATCAGGCTGTTCTGCCAATGGCTGTGGCCGAAATCCTGATAATGAGATTTGTCGGCCAGTTCATTGGGCTCGGGTTCGTCGAATTTTGTCACAGTTTGCGATGCGGCTTCGATTGTTGCACCCGCTTCGAGGTACAAGGTGATGTTGCTCTTTAGCCGGATGGAACCGGACAGATAAGTGCCTGGTGAAAAATAAACCGTCCCACCGCCCGCGGCCGCGGCCGCGGCAATGGCGGCGTTGATCGCGTCGGTGTCGAGCGTCTGGCCGTCGCCCTTGGCGCCTTGCGCTTTGACGTCGTACGTCGGGATGGCGGGTGCGGTGCGGCCCGGGGCGGCAAGCCAGCCGAGCAGGCCAACAACGAGAAACAGCCGGATGGATCTAGCGGATGGAAGTGAAATCATGGGAAAAACGGATTATTTAAGCAGGCCGCGCCGTTGGGCGACCTCGGCTGCTGTGATCGACGAAGTTGCTGGTTGGACCAGCCGCGTACGCAAATACGTCAGGATATCTGCAATCTGCTCATCGCGAAGGAGGGGAAATGGCGGCATCGAGTTCGCAAACTTGGCGCGATCGGCCGGAAGGACGGCCGTTGGTCCGCGGAGGACGACGTCGATTAGCTGTGTAGCAGAGCCAGCAATTACCACGCTGCCTACGAGCGGGGGATTCATTTGCCCGGCACCCGAACCGTCCGCCATGTGGCAGGCCGCACAATATTGAACGTACGCTTCATGCCCGCGCTTCAAGGCTGGATCGAGCGGCGCCGTCACGGCCGCTGCCGACGGAACGCCGGTGGCGGCAGTCGCAGTCGGTGTCTCACCGGTATAAATCACGCGCCAGATCCGCCCCTTGTCGGTTTCACCGAGATAAAGCGAACCGTCCGGACCGACCGCGACCCCGCCCATGCGAAACTTCGGTTCACTGGCGGCGTGGGCGAAGTCCTCGTAGGTGCCGAGCGGCGCGCCTTGGTCATCAAAGGGAACGAACACCACCTTGTAACCATCCTGCGGCTGCGGTGCTCGATTCCACGAACCATGGAAGGAAATGAACGCGCCATTGTGGTAATGCGCGGGAAATTGCGTTCCGCTATAGAATGCCATTTGCAGCGGAGCCCAGTGCCCCGGAAACGCAATGACGGGTTCGTCGTATTTTCCCACCTCGGCACGCTTGCGATTGTCGCCGCCAAATTCCGGCGCGATCATCCGGGCTTGCTTGATCGGGTCCCAATAAGTGTAGGGCCAGCCGATGTTCACGCCTTTGGTCAACCGGTGCATTTCCTCGGAAACCCGCTCGGCATTGTCGAGTGCGTCGTAATAGTCCGGCGCCACGATGTTCATATTGTCGCGGCCCATCATCACCATGAAAAATTGTTTGGAAACCGGCTGCCGCGCGAGCGCGAGGGAGTGCCGGTGGCCAGTGGAAAACCGCGTGCCGTCCGCCTGTGTCTGGCCCAGCTTGTTCGCGTCGAATTCCCAGAATCCGCCGTAAGTTTTCTGGAATTCCGTCGCATCCATTCCCTTCGCCCCAAACTGGCGGTCGGGTTTGCTGTACACATTATAAGGCGAGCCGACCTCGACGATCATGTGGCCGCTCTCATCAAACGCAAAAGCCTTGGCATCGTGATCTTTTTCCGCGGGCAGATCTTTAACGATCGTTTGGAGTTCACCTGAAGGCACCAGTTCGCCGGGGATATATTTGTAACGGTAAACGGCCGTGCGGCTGGAGTGATACAGCCAGCCATCATGAAACATGAGGTGCGTGCCGCCGTCGCCGGGGCCGAATTCCTTGATCACATCGACGCGGCCATCGCCGTCGGTGTCGCGCATCGCGAGGATATTGCCGCGCACCAGTTTCGCGTAGATGTCGCCGTTGGGGGCGACGGCGATTCCGCGAAGACGCTCGGAATCCTTGCCCGTTTTTTTATCCAGCACGAGATTGTCGGCCACGATCAGCGCGCGAAACCCCGGCGGCAACACCAAGCCGCCATTGTCGGCATCAGGTGCGGGCTCGGTCGACGCGGCGCGCGAGGGCAGGGGCATGGCGACCGCCAGACAGGCAGCGGCATAAATCGACACGGGCAGAAACGGGCGAAACTTCATGGGATAAACGCGAAATCGGGTGGGTAACCAAGTGGTCGTTCTGTGAACAATCAGAAAATATCCTATCCCGCTGGAAGTGGGTAGACAAGGGTCCAGATTGCCGGCAGATAGTCGATTTGTGAGTCCATCCCATCGCTCCGTCAAAACCGCCTTCGAGCAAGCCTTCGCCGCCAGGAAGGATAGCCGCTTCAGTCACATGACGGAACGGATGGTGACGGCGGGTTGCGAAACGCGCACGGTGCCGGCGGAGTACCGCCTCGAGGGCCTGAAACGCGGCGAAAGTCGCAAGCATCCGCGCATTACCTTTCAGGCGACGCTTTCCGGATGGGGCGTGATTGAGCAGGGCGGTCGCCGCTGGAAGGTCGGGCCGGGCCAGGCCTTCTTTGTCGTGATGCCGGCGGCGCACGTCTATTACCTGCCGGAGGAATCGCCGGAGTGGTCGTTCTATTGGTTTCATTTCGGCCATCCTTACATCGTGCAACGGATTCTGGCGCTGGCATCGAAACATGTGCCGGTGTTCGAAGTGAAACGCACCGCGGGATTTCTTCGCCAGAATCTGGCGTTGTTCGAACGGATCTGCCGGCAGCGATTCGACGATGAATTTGACGAAGAGGAGGCGCTGTTCGACTGGCTATTTAGTTTTGAAAGGCATCTGCATTCGCTGGCTTATCCACAAGCCGAGCGGCAGGCGCTGTTGGAGGAATTACGCGAATACACGCTCGCGAATATCGAAAATTCTTTTGGCGTCGAAGAAATCGCCCGCCGCGCCGGGCTGTCGCGCAGTCATTATTGCCATCGTTTCAAGGATGCCACGGGCCTCACGCCGGCCGCGTATGTCAACGAAGTGCGGCTCGCGGAAGCCTGCCTGCAACTGCGGAAATCACCGGCCCCGCTGAAGGAAGTCGCCGCCGCCACGGGTTTCGCCGACGCGAATCATTTTTGTAAGGTATTCCGCCGCCACTATCACCTGAGCCCGGGTTCCTATCGCGGGCAGTTCAGATGATCGTAAGCGTCGTTTCTGGTAAATAAACCTTCGCGATCAGCTCTGCTCCGGCGCGTAGGGCCGTCGCCCCACGACTTCGCTCTGGGCCCTGAGACTGTCGAGCGGGCTTGCGACGGGACGTTTTTCGCGAGCGAGGCCGGCGCAAGCACCGGCCCTGCGGCAAGCGCGCAAGTTATTTACCAGACACTGCCTCAGACCTCCTGATCCCAGCCCGCGGCGAGACTCGGAACGAGGAAACGAGCTGAGCCTGTCACGGCACCAACCAAATGAACTGGATCAAGGTGGAGCGCGACCTCCGGGCGCGCTGGATACCGGCTCACGTGGCAAAACCCGCCCGGAGGTCGGGTTCCACCACCGCAGAGGCATGCGCGGTGAAGCCTGAGACCCGTGCCACTTCCCCATCACGTCAAGCTCCGCGCCCTCCGCGTTAAATGTATTTTTTCCCGGTTCGCAGTGAAGTTGCGCTCACCCTCATTCCTCGGGATCAGGATGGCTGAGCCTAGTTGGGCCGATGGGCGATGCCGGGACCGGGGGATTGGTGAAGATAGTCCGGCGGCGTTTCCGGATGGTCCGGACCCATCTCCTTGAAATCATCGACAATAAACCGCGCCAGCTCGGGAACGTGCTGCTTTATTCCGAGAACGATCAGTTTCGACAGCAAGTACCCGCCGTAACCGGTGAGATGCGTCTGGTCAGCGAAGGCGTGGCCGACGTTCGGCCCCATCGCGGTCCAGAGTTGTTTGCTCATGGCCCATTGGTCGATCACCAGAACGTTTTCCTTCTCGGCGACCTCGCGCATCGCGCGGGCCCAAGGCCCGACCGTATCGCCGTTCGAGCGCCGCTCCATCGGGGTGACGAAAACAATCGTAGCTCCGCGACGGCGCGTTTCGGCGATGTATACCTCGAGGTACGCTTTGAAGCTGGTTGCGGGATCGGTATAACTCTGCGGCCACTGCGGTTTCGAATCATTATGGCCGAATTGAATCAGGAAAAAATCCCCCGCTTTCATCTGGCTGAGCACCTTGTCGAAACGCTGGCCGGTGATGAAGCTCTTGCTGGTTTCGCCGCCCTCGGCGCTGTTGCAGACCGCAACCTCTGGTTTGAAAAATTGACAGAGTTGCGTGGGCCAGTTCCCTCCCGGACCGTGACGCGGATCGCCCACCGTCGAATCGCCGGCGACAAAAATCGTTGGCACCGCGTCGTCCTTCACGATTTCCATCGCATCCAGACACGGCCGGCTGCCGTTGAATTCGATCGTGAGTTTCTCGTCCCAGCAACGGGACTCGGCTTCGCCGGCGAGGAACATGTGCACTTCCGTTCCGCCTGGCGCGTTTTTTGGCGGGGGCGGCTGGATCTGCGGGCGGCGAACATTCGCATAGAAGGTGCGGGTGATGAATTTTCCGGGCGCGGTGACAATGTCGGCGGCCATGATATGTCCGGCCTCCGTGCGAATCGTGGTGCGGGATTCACCTTGCGCATCGCCGAGCGTAACCGTGATCCGGTAGTTGCCCTCGGGAACTTTCACGGAAAATAAAAACGGCGATTCCGCCGCGGTCACGAATCCGTCGGTCAGCGGATCGTCACCCCCGCGTGCGATGCCAGTGGCCT
>JAYVMJ010000424.1:0-3649 GCA_043759025.1 Verrucomicrobiota bacterium
TCCCAACCAAGCCGAAGCAAGCTTCGGGGTATCGGACCCAAAGGGAATGAAAACAAAAGACCGGTTTCCACCGGTCTTTTTCGTTTCCACCAGCAATACTTCGCCGTCAGCGCAGTGCGACCGGCGGCCCAATAATTTCGCGAAGAATAAATGCGCGGCGAATCGTAGCGGCATCCCTCAAATCCTCAACGAGTGCCGCGCGTACCTGCTTTGAGCCCTGTTCGCTCACGGAAATTCCGCCTTCGCTTCGAAGCCGTCGCAATGCAGCGGTCTTGATTTCCACCGCCTGGCGGAGTTGCTCGGCAATCGCGGCCTGCTTAGCCAGCATCTCGGTCGATCGCTCCGCCTCGTCGGGTGTCATCCCAACTCTGGCAAGCGGCGGCGGTTCTGCCCTCGACAATTGCGGAGCCATGACGGACGGAATCGGGTTGGGTGGATTTTGTCTCGCGGACCGCGATGCGACTTCACCGCGCGCGCGTTCCTCGATCTTCCGTTGAATTTTCTCCCGGATTCGTCGCGTGCGTTCCGCCAAATCGGGATCGTCCTGGCGGGCTTCTTTCCCCGGCTTGGGTTGGGCGGCGTCATCCCGCTGCTTGCGCTGGTTCAGCCACCAAGCGACCCCGCCGGCCGCGGCGATGAGCAATTGCAGATGCTGTAAGAGCCAATCCATCTTATTTCGCGCTTACAAGTTGCCGGAAATTATTTTTTCACTTCAGGCTGAGGTTGGGCAATGGAGCCGCGCATCGACGTGTCGGCCTGAATATTTTCCATCCGGTAATAATCCATTACGCCCAAGCGGCCCGAACGAAACGCCTCGGCCAGCGCCAGCGGAACCTGCGCCTGCGCTTCGACCACCTTCGCCTGCATCTCCTGGACGCGCGCCCTCATTTCCTGCTCGACCGCAACTGCTGCGGCCCGGCGAATTTCCGCCTGCGCTTGCGCAATGCTCTTGTTCGCCTCGGCCTGCGCTTCCTGCAATTTCGCGCCCACGTTTTCGCCGACGTCGACGTCTGCGATATCGATCGAGAGAATTTCGAACGCACTGCCCACGTCGAGACCGCGAGCGAGCACCGTCTTTGAAATACTGTCCGGCGACTCGAGGACCACCTTGTAAGTTTCAGCTGAACCAATGGTCGTGACAATGCCTTCGCCCACACGGGCAATGATCGTCTCTTCCTTGGCGCCACCCACGAACCGGTCGAGATGAGTGCGCACGGTCACCCGTGCTTTCACTTTCACTTGAATGCCGTCTTTCGCCACGCCGTCGATGGTCGTACGACCGCTCTCCGGATTGGGGCAGTCGATTACCTTGGGATCGACGGAAGTGCGCACTGCCTCCATCACGGATTTGCCCGAGCCCTTGGTCGCGAGATCGATCGCGCAGGCGCGGTCCCACGGCAGGTTGATGCCCGCTTTCTGCGCGGCAATCAACGCCAGCACGGTTTGCACGACATTACCTCCCGCTTGAAAATGAGACGCGATTTGATCCGCGGAGATGTCGATGCCCGCGCGCACCGCATTGATGCGCGCGTCGACGACCAGATTATAAGGGATGCTGGCTAATTTGAGCGCCACCAGTTTTCCCAACGAAACGGAAGCACCGTTGAAAAGTGCCTTCACGTAGGCGCCCACGAGGCTGAAAACGATGGCGACAATCACGAGCACGATGATGCCCGCGAATACGCCTAAAATTAATGTGATGTTCATGGGAGGGGAGTTAACCGGGTTACAATTAAACGAAAAGTATCAACGTCGAGAACACGCAGCTTCTCACCCACGTTGGCCAATCCTGACTGACAGGATGCCTCATAGCGCCGCCCGTCAACCTCAACGTAGCCGGTCGGCGCGAGGGTCGTAACGGCCACAGCTTCCTGTCCAACAATGGCGCTCCGATCCGCAATCTCGGGCTGGCTGCGGCCCGCCACGGTTTCACTCATCGACAACGCCCGCGCAAACCGGCTATTCGGCAGCCACACAAATTCGAGGTAAAGCGTAATACTCCCGACCACCAGCGCCAAGCCTGTCGCCACCAAACCACCCGTCGGGCCATAATGAAAAAATGCGGCCACCACCCCGGCGAGCAGCGCACTTCCGCCTAACAAACCGCACAGTGCACCGGGCACCACCACTTCAATGGCCACCAGGAAAATCCCGACGAAAAATAATATGACGACCACACTCATCAGAGTTTCGGCTCCACCACGAGGTTGAAGCCCGTGCGTCGCACCACGCGAACGCGCGTTCCGGGCGGCAACATGCCCACCTCGACCCGCGCTTCGTAACGCCGGCCATTTATTTCTACCTGGCCACTCGGAAACAAACCGGTGGCCGCGACACCATCGAGTCCGACCAACGATTCCTGCGCTTCAATTTCGGCCAACGGCGCTCCCGTTCCCTGCACCGCGCCGGTCACCGCCAGTCGTCCCCAAAGCCAGCCGTGCGGCAAAAACCGCATCAGGAGAAACGCCATTCCGGCGGCGATCGCGAGGCCGAGACCTAAATTTTGCAGCGGTGCCACAAACGCATCGCCGGACCAAGCGACCGTTATCGGTTGCCCGGGCCAGAGATCAGCCATCGCCCAAACGAGTGCACCGAGCATGGACAGCAAACCGCCCGCCGCTACCACGGTGACTCCCGGAAAAAACAGGAGTTCGAGAATCACGAGCAACAGGCCAACGACAAAAAGCAACAGCGGCTCGTGCCCGGAAAACCCGGCCACGTAGTTGCTCAGGAACACCAGTCCCAGCAGCGCGATTCCGCTGATGCCAAACACGCCAAAGCCCGGCGTCTTGAATTCGATAAATAGCGCGAGCAAACCGAGTCCCAGCAGGATGGGACTGAGTCGGGTCAGGTATTGCGCGAACACCTCCGACCAAGTCACCTCGAATTGTTTTATCTCGTAGTTACCCGCGCCATATTTCTTGGCGAGCAACGCCGGGATATCGTTGGCAATCCCCGCCCCGAGCAGCGACCGCGGCGGTTCTCCATAATTCTTGTTCGCCTCGGTCGCGGTCAACGACAGCAACTCGCCTTTCGGTTTGATGACCTTGTCGCCAATCTTGAGTTCATAATCGGCGTCGATCATCGCAGAAATAACTTCACCCCGGTAACCTTTGCCCTCCGAAATCGCCCGTACCCTCGCCTTCAAATAGCTGACGACTTTCTGCTTCATCGTCACATCGATATCCTTTCCGTCCGACGAAACCGGCGCAGACGCACCAATCACGGCGGCCGGCGCAAACCAGATTTCGCCGGTGGTCGCCGAAATAAAAGCACCGGCGGACATCGCCTCCTTATTCACGTAGGTCATCGTTTCGCCGTGAAATTTCCCCAAGGCCTCCATGATATCGAAAGTCACACTCAGCGCTCCACCGGGTGTGTTCATATCGAGCACCACCGCATCTGCATTTTGCGCGATGGCCTCTTTCAGGCCCCGGCGAAGGATGTAGAGAGTCGGCGTGTTAATCTCCTCCCGGACCGGAATGACGTAGACCACGGTTTTCTTTCCCGATAAGGCCCGGCCGGGCTCCACCTCTGCAGCTCGTCCCACGAATGCACCGGCGAGTAACGCGATTAATAAACTGACTATCTTCCACATCGAACCGCCACATTACCAACTGGAAGACCGCTAGCAAGCGCGGTGAACAAG
>JAYVMJ010000425.1:0-2536 GCA_043759025.1 Verrucomicrobiota bacterium
GATCTTTTATCATAGTTAGCACTTTTCATCTAACGAGAACCGCCAAGCTTTCTTGGCGCACCAGAAGGCACTGAATACACAGAAAAGTTGAACACCAAAAAACACTTCGTCCGTATTCTGTGGTTAATCATTTGAGGGCCGATTCAATCCCCAGACTGGTTTGCCATTAATGGTTTCAGGCAAACAAACCGGACTTAAGATGTCTCGCGAGGGAGTCGAAGGGGGCGAAGGAATCCCAGTTCACTGGCCTTCGTAAACTTCCCACCCTCCGCGAGACAATTTCCGTTTAAGCTCAGCTCGTTTCCCTCTCTCTAACTTGGCACAGGCTGGGATCAGGATGTCTGGGCCTGATGAGCAGGCGCCTGAGAACCAAAGCGCGACGACGATCAGTCGGCGTACACTTTGTAGAATTCATGATAATGAATTCATTACCGGTTCAAACCTCCGTTCCCGTTAGCTCAGCGGCTTCAAAAAGCGCCACATTGGCATATAGTTTTAAAAACGAGGACTTATTGCATTTAGGTTTGAAAGGCTTGGCCCGGGCGGTGTTTAATTATCCACCTTTATGAACATCGCCATTGTCGGTCTGGGCTACGTTGGACTTCCCCTTTCACTGCAATTCGCGCGCTCCGGCGCCACGGTTCTGGGTCTGGATATCGACCAGACCAAAATCGACGCCCTCAATGGCGGCAGGAGCTACATCAAGCATATCACCGGGGCCGACATCAAGGCCATGGTCGACAAAAAGGCTTTCTCCGCCTCGACGGATTTCTCCCGGGTCAAGGACATGAGCGCCGTCATCATCTGTGTGCCGACGCCGCTCAACAAAAACCGCGAGCCTGACATTTCCTATATCACCGAGACCGGCAAGGCCATGGCGCCCCATCTGAAAAAGGGCACACTGGTCGTCCTCGAGTCCACCACCTATCCCGGCACCACCGACGAGGACTTGCTCGAGGTGCTCGAAGCTGGCTCCGGTTTGAAAGCCGGCACCGATTTCCATCTGGCCTTCTCCCCTGAGCGCGAAGATCCGGGCAATCCCCAGAGCGTTGTCGCCACCATTCCCAAGGTCGTCGGTGGTTACACTCCGGCCTGTCTGAAAAAAGCCATCGAACTCTATTCGATCGCGATCAAGACCCTCGTCCCCGTTTCCTCCTGCCGCGTCGCCGAGGCGACCAAGCTTTTGGAAAACACCTTCCGCGGCGTGAACATCGCCTTGGTCAATGAGCTGAAGGTCGTCTATGCCGCGATGGGCATCGATGTGTGGGAAGTGATCAACGCGGCCAAGACGAAGCCATTCGGCTTCATGGCATTTTATCCCGGCCCGGGGCTCGGCGGTCACTGTATCCCGATCGATCCGTTCTACCTCACGTGGAAAGCGCGCGAATATGGCCAACACACCCGGTTCATTGAGTTGGCGGGCGAGATCAACACCGCCATGCCGCAGCACGTCGTCAATCGCGTCGCGGAAGCGCTCAACCACCACGGCAAACCGGTGAAGGGCAGCAAAGTCTTGATTCTGGGTTTGGCCTATAAACCGAATGTCGATGACGATCGCGAATCGCCGAGCTACGTCCTGCTCGATCTTCTGAAAGCCCGCGGTGCCGACCTTTCCTACTACGATCCGTACGTCCCCGTGATCCGTCTGACGCGCGAGCATCCGCATTGGGCGGGCACGAAGTCGGTGGCGTGGAACAAGGAAACGATCCAAGGTTATGACGCCGTGCTGTTGGCGACGAATCACGCCTCGGTGAATTACCAGGAACTGGCCGACTGGGCGCCTTGCATCATCGACAGCCGCAATGCGCTGGTGTCGATCACGACGAAAGCCGATCAAGTGTGGAAGGCGTGAGCGGGGAAGAATTCAAGACCGATACCCAGAGGTTTTTAACCACTGATGGTTTCGCTTAATGGGGACGCGAAACCCACAATGTCCCCTTCGACTAATCGTCCTCGCCGCGCCGAAGCCTTACGCGAAGGCGGGTTCGGTTTTAGTTTCGGGGTGTCCGCTTGCCCGCACGGAGGTGCGCGGACTCGTACCGGGATGCGAGTACGCAGCAACGGTGCTCATCGCGGACAGGATCTGAAGGGAGTGCGGCGACGTGTCGCCGCTTTTAAAGCGGTGACACCGTCACCGCACTCCACGATTCCCAGCAGGCTCCCATGAACCCACCACGACGACGACTTGCCCCGCCGAAGCCTTGCGCGAAGGAGGGTCAGTCGGCGTACACTTCGCAGAATTCATGGTAATGAATTCATTCGTGGGGAAAATCTCTGGTTCAATCCGCAGAATTTTTAACCACAGATGACACAGATAAATACAGGATATAATACCCCAAGCCCTCCTCTCCATTCCTCGTTATCCGGTTCGTATCTGTGTCATCTGTGGTTAAAATTCCGAACCCTGTATCCGGAATTTTTAACCACTAATGGTTTCACTTAATCACTTGAGAGTGCCGAGTTCTGGTGGGGCGGTCAGATAAGGTTTGGTGGGGTGGTGCGCCGCAGATCGGTCTGACGGTCGGCAAGCTTGATC
>JAYVMJ010000426.1:0-3927 GCA_043759025.1 Verrucomicrobiota bacterium
CGCCTTTCAGCGACGCAGTTGCTTTCGACTGCACCACGGTCTCTGCCTCCGCGGCGGTAATGACTTTCACATTCTGAGTTCATGGTTTCATGGACGCACTAACGCCAGCGACCGCGCCGTAGTTCGCCCGCCCAGCGCAGCGAGGTCGTCGTAACTCCATGGTTCGAACCAAATCGCTCTCTTCATCGCGCTTTTTTAAGCGTGGCGGCCCTTGAAAGTGAGTTCAGCGATGCCGGATTTGTCCAGCCCGCCCAAGCCAAGTGTCACCATGCGGTCATATTGCTCTTTCGTCGCCTGGGCCAACGGCAGCGTTAAGCCGCAATCTTGCGCGAGTTGGTATGCGATGCCGGAATCCTTCGCGGCGTGCGCGGCGGAAAAATAACAGTCGTGCGTCCGGTTTTGCATGTCTTCACCATCGGTCTTCAACACCTGCGAATTTGCCCCAGTCTGGGCGAAAACTTCGCGCAGCACGTCGAGATCGAGGCCGAGCGCCTGGCCCAAACCCAGTCCCTCGGCGAGCACGGCGGTGTTGCAATTCATCACCATGTTGACGAGGGCCTTCACTTGCGCGGCGCGGCCCGTCGGTCCGATGTAACGGAGCGCGCTGCTTAGTTTTTCCAATAACGGTCGCACGTGATCGAACGTGGCGCGGTCTCCTCCGCACATCAGGTAAAGCGTGCCGGCGCGCGCCTGCGGAATGCTCGACGCCATGCAGCCTTCCAACGTCAACGCGCCGGCTTTTTTCGCGCGTCGTTCGATTTCGATATGCGTCTTCGGCGTGATCGTCGCACAGTTGATGAAAATCTTTCCGTTTGCTCCAGTGAGGAGCGAATCGCCTGTTTCCGCAAATACTGCGAGTTGCGCCGCATCATCGGTGACGACGGTGAAGATGATATCCGCTGCGGCGGTGACTTGCGCGAGGGTGGGGCAGCCGGTCGCGCCGATCTCATTCGCCAGATCGCGCGCGGAGGAAGTGTGCGCATCGTAGACCGCGCTCACGTTGTAGCCGCAGTCCTTGAGCCGCCGCGCCATGTTTCCGCCCATGCGTCCCACGCCGACAAAGCCAATTTTCTCGTTCATAAAAATTTTCAATAGGAATTAATTTTGAATTTCGAGTGCCGGAATGTTTGGCCCACGAAACCCACGAATAACACGAAAGAGGAGACCGACCAGAAGCGGATTTTTAGCACGGCTGGTTTCAATTCATGAAATTCATTCCGGGGTTTTTCGTGTCCTTTCGTGGGTTTCGTGGGCCACCTTCCGTGGTATTTCGTCTAGCGCGCGAAGAAGGGATTGTGTTGTTTCTCTTCCTTCAAGCTCGTCAACGGACCGTGCCCGCTGGCCAGCACGGTGTCGAGCGGCAGCTTGAGGATCTTTTGTTTGTTGTTGCGGAGTTGGATTTCGTAGTGCGTCGCACTGCCACCCATTGAACTCGCGAAAATGGAATCCCCTACGATCGCCAGCGGATAGGAAAGCCCCGTGATATAGAACGTGGTCATCCCCGGCGAGTGGCCCCACGTGAAAAGCGTTTTGATCGAGAGTTCGCCGAGGTGAAAGTGGGCGTTTTCCTGGAAAGTCTTCGCGCCCGGGAAGTCCACGGGTTCGAGTTCGCTCGACCAAATTTCGGCTTTCGTTTTCGCCAGACGGGCAAGATCGGCGATGTGGTCGTCGTGGGTGTGCGTGATGAAGATGTACTGCAGCTTGAGACCCTCTGCTTCGATGACGTCCAGCATGCCTTCCACGTTCGCGCCGGTGTCGAAAGCGGCGGCGAGTTTGGTTTTATTGTCCCAGACGAGATAACTGTTTACCGCCACGTCCTCAAATTGCGTGTTGAACATCGCGAATCCCCGTTTGAACAAATGCTGCTTCGGGTACCATTCGCGCCGCGCCATCGCGAGCAGGGAGTTGCGGCCGAGTCCCAACGCAGGACCTACGGCCAGAATGGCGAGCTCGATAACTTCGCCGCTTTTGATCGCAGTCAGCTCTTCGGTCGTGATGCCGGCTTTTTCGGCGAGCATGGTATCGTTGATTTTCAGGCCCCGTTGGACCTTGCCGATGACGTCAGTGAAATTGTCTTCGAGGGGAATGCGGGGCATGACGTTAATCAATCACGCCGAATTCCCCTTTTCGCAAGCAGTCTGTGCGCGATTCTCCGGGTGGAGGCGATTGCGCGAATAACCTCGCGATTCCTCGGTAGTGAAGGGGCGGTGCTTGCGCCGGGGCCTACGTGAACGGCGCGGTGACGTCGCACAAAAGGCCGGCGCAAGCACCGGCCCTACGTTTAAGGCGTGCGCTCGCACGAAAGGCCCGACCTAACTCAACTTCTCCGCAATCTCCTCGAGCGGGTACGTGATGATCTCGGCGAGCGTGGGATGATACCACGGCGCGCGGAGCATGTCGTGAACGGTGGCGCGCATGGCCAGCGCGGTGGAGAAACAATGGATGAGTTCCCCCGCGTCCTTGCCGACGATTTCGGCGCCGAGGATTCGACCGCGCATTGGCTCTGCGAGCACTTTTACGTAGCCGTAATTGGCTTCCATCAAGATTGATTTGCCGTGGTCGTTGAACGGATAGGACGCGCTGAGATATTTCACGCCGCGCTTGTCGAGATCGCCTTGCGGCAGTCCGATGGTCGCGAGTTGCGGGTCGGTGAAAACGACGTTGAGGAGCAGGGAAAAATCCACGGGCTTGATGCCCTTGACCTGGAACGCGTGGCGTGCGGCCAGATCGCCTTGGGCGATTGCGATGTGCACCACTTCGACTGGTCCGGCGCAGTCGCCGGCGGCGTAAATGTGCGGCACGTTGGTTTGTTGCCAGCGGTTGGTCTCGATCCGGCCCTTGGTATTTATTTTCACGCCGGCGGCAGCGAGATCGAGGCCGGCGATATTGGGTTCGCGCCCGAGGGCGTTAAACAAATGTGCGGCGCGGCGAGTCACTTTTTTTCCGCCGTGCTGGAAGGTGACGGTCACCCCGGCTTTGTTTCCGGCGATCTGGGTGATTTTGGTGCCGGCAAAAAGCTCGATGCCCTCGTCGACGAAGGCCTGCTGCACGACGTCGGAAGCCTCATCGGAATGATCGCGGAGAATGTTGGGGCTGCGTTGAATCAGCGTGACCTTGCTGGCGACGCGATTGAGGTATTGCGCCAGCTCGCACGCGACGATGCCGCCGCCGAGCACGATCACGCTTTGCGGCAAGAAGTCCAAGTCGAGGACATCGTCGCTCGTCCAACTCTTGGTTTCCGCGAGTCCGGGGATGGGTGGCACGCTGACTTTCGAGCCGGTGCCGATGAGGAAATGGCTTCCGCGGATCTGTGTGCCATCTGAAAGCGCCAGTGTGTGTGCATCCACGAAGCGGCCGTACGTAGGGTGGAGAGCAAATTTCCCCGTGGTCAGTGCTTCGAGACGATGGTGGGCGAAATCGTCGATGATGCGTTTCTTGCGGGCGTGGACGGCGCGCATATCGGCACGGGCCCCAGTGACTTTAAGTCCGAAGCGATCGGCGTGTTGTGCCTGATGGAGAATCTCGGCGGCGTAGATGAGCGTTTTCGACGGCATGCAACCGCGGAGGATGCAAAGGCCGCCGAGTTTTTTGGCGCCGTCGACGACGGCGACTTTTTTGCCGAGCCCGGCGGCCACGCGCGCGGCGTTGAATCCGGCGCTGCCGCCGCCGATGCAGATGAGGTCGTAAGTTTTAATTTTAGCCACGGTGAGAGTGATGCGTAAATATGCCGATTAGTCCAATGCCCAAAGGGTTAACCACTGATCTGCGCTGATTTTAGGAGGAAGCAGTCGAGAGCGTAGCGGCTGCCGGCTTTCCCTGATAGGGAAAGCTCGTGGGTCTTGCGTTCCCGGGGTAAAGCGGCGTGGGCGGCTGCGATAATTCTTGGAATGCATTAGCGCTGATCAGCGAAGATTAGCGGTTCAGAAC
>JAYVMJ010000427.1:0-2384 GCA_043759025.1 Verrucomicrobiota bacterium
GACGCGCCACGTGCGTTGTCGGATCGGTGCATTTGCGTCGAGTTTCGTTTCAAGCGGTCGCTCGTCCGCAGGCTACACGGAATCGTGGCGGCGGGCGGAATTGCTGGCGACGCGCAGCTTTCTGAAGACGCTGGGCGAGACACGTAATTTCGAGGGATTAGCGGTGGTGAATTTGGCGCGGCGACTGCCGCACGGCACGCCGGTTTTCGTGGCAAACTCGATGCCGGTTCGCGACGTCGAATATTTCTGGCCGGTTACGAATCGAGCACATCACATTCATTTCAATCGCGGGGCGAATGGGATTGATGGAACGTTGTCGACCGCCATGGGAATCGCGCACGGCAACAAGCCTTCCGTGCTGTTGACCGGTGATCTGGCGTTATTGCACGACAGTAATGGATTTTTGTTGGGATCTAAACTGAAGGGCAGTCTCACGATCGTTTTGATCAACAATAACGGCGGCGGGATTTTTGAGCATTTGCCCGTGGCAAAGTTCGATCCACCCTTCGAGGAATTTTTCGCAACGCCGCAGACGGTGTCTTTTTCCAAACTCGCCGCCGCTCATGGGGCGAAATATGTAAAGGTGCGGGACTGGCGGCAGTTCTCCGCCCTGGTTGCCAAATTGCCGGCGCAGGGAATTCGCGTGCTTGAAATCGAAACCAATCGAAAACGCGACGCGGCTTTTCGCGCGAAGATTTTTCAGCAGGCAGCGCTCGCCGTGGAAAACGGCTTATGAATTTCAATTTCGCAGCTGAACCACGGATCTCACGGACGACGCGGATGGTTTTAAAGGTAGGGCGCTTTATCCCTAAAGCGCCGCTCGGGATTCGCGACTGCGTGTGGGTGCAGGGATGAAGCCTCAGACATCCTGATCCCAAGGGATTAGAGTGAGCTCAACTCCGCCGCGAACCGGGATAAACCGAATTTAACGCGGAGGGCGCGGAGCTTGACGTGATTTCATTCCGCGTGGGTCCGATACCCCGAAGCTTGCTTCGGCTTGGTTGGGAAGTAGCACGGGCCTCTGGCCCGTGGGCCCGGGCGAACACGGGCGGGACGCCCGTGCCACGGAGGAGAGCAAAACTGATCAGCGGCATGGTTGGCTTGGTTTCAATGCCTCGGGGCTTGCCCCGGGGTTGTTTACTCCGCGTCCTCCGCGTTAAATGTGTTTTTTCCCGATTCGCGGTGAAGTTGCGCTCACCCTCATTCCTCGGGATCAGGAGGTCTGATCCAGAGTCGCGAGCAAGCTCGCTCCCACAATTCCAATCCCAGCCAAAAGCCGTTCGACTCCGCTCACGGTCCGCGACAAGCTCCGAGGTATTAAACCCACAGCGAATAAAAAAGCGCCCGCAGGGTGGCGGGCGCTTTGAATAATCGAGGATCGTTTCGTCCTTAGACGGTGACGGCGACGGTGGAGTTCTTTGAAACGAACTCGCGGATCACTTCAGCGCGTTCTTCGGCGAGGGTTTCCTGTTCCACCTCGTCCGCGGTCCGTTGTTTGTTATGGCTCTGCATCTGTTTGCGCAGATGCGAAAGAGCCAGATATTCCAGCTGGCGGATCCGCTCGCGGGTTACCTTGAACTTTTTGCCGACCTCCTCGAGGGTGAGTTCCTTTTGGCCCTCGAGACCGAAGCGCAGCTTGATGATGCTGGCTTCGCGGGGATCCAGGGAATTGACCATCGCACTCAAGTCTTCACGAAGGTTTTTGTCGCCCAAGCCTTCGTAAGGGCTGAGAGCGGTTTCGTCGCCTACCAAGTCGCCGAGGGTCGCGGAATCGTTGTCTTCGCCCACGGGAGCGTCGAGGGAAGCCGGCCGGACGCTGACCGTTTTAAGCAGCGCAACCTTGGCGGTTGGGATCTGCAATTCGGCAGCGATCTCCTCGTTTTCCGGCTCGCGACCAAGCTCGTCGGTTAACTTGGTAATCATCTTCCGCATGCGGGAGATCTTGTCGACCAAGTGCACGGGGAGACGGATGGTCTTCGACTGGTTGGCCAGGGCCCGTTTCATCGATTGCTTGATCCACCAGGCCGCGTAGGTAGAGAGCTTGCCGCCCTTGGCGGGATCGAAACGCTCAACGGCCTTGATGAGGCCGAGATTGCCTTCGCTGATCAGATCCATGAGCGGCAGGCCCATTTGGTTATAGTCGTAGGCGATTTTAACCACGAGACGCAGATTCGCCTTGATCATGTGATCTCGCGCGGCCTTGTCGCCGCGTTTGATACGAGCCGCCAACTTGATCTCCTCTTGTACGGTGAGGAGCGGGGTCTGGCGGATTTCGTTGAGATAGAGCTGGAGATTGGAACGCTCATCACGGCGATCGACGGGCGACGCTTGATCGAATTCGGACCTTGCCACCGGGGCCGTAATTTCCGGCCGCACGGTCAAAC
>JAYVMJ010000428.1:0-7922 GCA_043759025.1 Verrucomicrobiota bacterium
GTCGCTGCATCAGCGAATTGCGCCGAGCCAGCGCAAGGAAGCCGAGAAGATTATGAAAAAAATAACAGCAATTAGGGTTTGACCCTTTTTCCACGCCCCCCCGCAGATTTTTTTTTAAGCCAGTCGAGTTCTACCTCGAGCTGGCCGATTTTCTGGTACAAACGGGCCTCCTTGGCCTCGGCTTCCGCCGGATCGGGCGCGCCCTTCCGGGCGAACACTTCGGGGAGTTTCGCGAGCAGCTCCTTTTTCCACTGCGTGATTTGCGTCGGGTGCATCTGATACTTCGCCGCGAGGGCGTGGATCGGCTCGATGCCCTTGAGGGCCTCCAGCGCTACTTTGGCTTTCAATTCGGGATTATGCTGACGTCGTTTTTTGGACATGTTGGTCGGTTTTCGATTTTTGGGTTTTCGACCCCACCTGTCCAGTTTTTGGGGTCCACCTCAGTCTCGTCCTTGAAATGGTTTATCGCAACGCCATTGGCCGCGTGGCAGCGGGCCTGATCGGCTTTGCCACCTTTTTGATCGCGCATCACCTCTCCCTCAGTGGCGACACGCTTGAGATGATGCGTGCCGTCTTGGATTCCAATTTTTGGCTGGCGACGCATGTCGTCACCGTGACGACCGGTTATGCGGCCACCTTCCTCGCAGGTTTCCTTGCGCTGATCTGTGTCGGGCGCGGTCTTTTCACGCGCTCGATGGACAAGCCCACCGCCGATGCACTCGCGGGGATGGTTTACGGCGTCGTCTGTTTTGCCACGGTCTTCAGCTTCGTCGGCACGGTGCTCGGCGGTATTTGGGCCGACCAATCATGGGGCCGCTTCTGGGGCTGGGACCCGAAGGAAAACGGCGCGCTCATCATCGTGCTCTGGAATTCGCTCATTCTGCACGCCCGCTGGGGCGGTCTGGAGCGGCAGCGCGGACTGATGGCGCTGGCGATCTTTGGCAACGTCGTGATCGCGTGGAGTTGGTTCGGCGTGAACATGCTGGGCGTCAGTCTGTACAGCTACGGCTTCATGGCTGCCGCGTTCTGGTGGCTCGCCGCTTTTGTCGCCACCCAGTTGATCGCCATTCTGCAGGCCGGTGTGCCGCTGACCAAGTGGCGGAGCCCCTTGGCTCGGTAAGACCGCGCGGGCAGCGCAAAATCTGCACGGTCTAGTGCAACGCTGGCGCAGCCGGCGCGATGGGTTTCTGGCATGCTGTTCCTGCCGCATGATCCACCCAGAAGAAACCTCGTTGCCCGCTGCCGCGGTCCTCGATCTCGATCTGATCCGGAAATACTCCATTCCGGGTCCGCGTTACACGTCGTATCCCCCCGCGACCAGGTTCACGGCGGAACTCGCGCCGCTCCGCCTCGAGGAAGCGATCGCCGAAGACAACCGTTCCGGCGGCCCTCTGTCGCTTTATTTTCACCTGCCATTCTGCGAAACCCGCTGCTGGTTCTGTGGCTGCAATACCGTCATCACCCGCCACCGCGAGTCGGCGGGTGAATATCTCGACGATCTTGCCCGCGAGATGCGCCTGACCGCGGCACGCGTGGACCGCATGCGGCCCGTCACCCAGATTCACCTCGGTGGCGGCACGCCGACTTTCTTTCCACCCGGCGAACTGCGTCGCCTCGGGGCGTTGATCCGGGAGATATTCCATGTCGCCCCTGACTGCGAGTTCAGCGTCGAGATCGATCCCCGCCGCCTCACCGAGGCGCATGTCGCCGCGCTGCGCGACATCGGCGCCCGCCGCGCCTCGCTGGGCGTGCAGGACACGAACCCGCGGGTGCAGATTGCGATCCACCGCATTCAGCCGCAGCAGATGAACGATGCTGCCGTTGCCTGGCTTCGCGCCGCCGGTTTCGAATCCATCAACGTCGACCTGATCTATGGCTTGCCGCTGCAGACGCCACAGTCATTCGCCACGACCGTCGGCGACGTGCTCACTTTCGGGCCCGACCGGCTCTCGGTGTTCAGCTACGCCCACGTGCCGTGGATCAAGCCCGCGCAGAAGATTTTCGACGACCGCGCGCAGCTGCCCGGCCCCGAGGACAAGCTGGCGATGGCCGCCGTCGCGCACGAATTGCTCACCGCCGCGGGCTACGTCGACATCGGCCTGGATCATTTCGCGAAACCGGATGACGAGCTTGCCGTCGCGTTGCGCGAGGGGACGCTGCATCGGAATTTCCAAGGCTACAGCACGCAGGGCGGAGCTTCGCTTTACGCTTTCGGGATTTCAGCCATCTCGTCGACCCCCGACAGCTACCGGCAGAATTTCAAGACGCTTGAGGAATGGCGCGTGGCGCTCGACGCCGGCCAGCTGCCCGTGGAGCGAGGCCTTCGACTCACCGCCGAGGACGCGCGTCGGCGAACGATCATCATGCACCTGATGTGTGACCGGCGCCTGGATTACCGCTCGCTCTCGCGGGAGCTCGGCGTCGATTTTCCATCGGTTTACGCCGCTGAGATTGCCACGCTGGACGATTTAGGGACGGACGGCCTCCTGCGGCGGACGGTCGCCGGCATCGAGGTGACACGGGCAGGCGTGCCCTTGCTGCGGGTGATCGCCATGCGCTTCGATTCGACGGTCAGCACTTCCACTTTTCAGCACTCGCGCACGATCTAGACTGCGCCGCGCCAACCGGTGCGCAGCCAAAGGCAACAAACGCAGAGCATCGCGCGCTCCGTGCGCGCATACTGGTGGCGTTCCCCAAACCCCATGAATCTCGCGACTCGCTATCTCGGGCTTTCGTTGCGTAGCCCTTTTATCGTCGGTGCTTCGCCGCTGTGTGACGACGAGGACACCGCCCGCCGCCTGCAGGACGCCGGTGCCGGTGCGGTGGTCCTGCGTTCATTTTTCGAGGAGCAACTGGCTGCGCCGCCGACCGCGCCGATTGCGTCGGCGGACGGTGCGCCGGAAATCCCCGACTACGCGGACTACCTGCGATCGCCCGACCACTATCTCGCCCAGCTTGCGGCGTTGAAGAACCATCTGACCATTCCAGTGATTGCCTCGCTGAACGGCACGCGTCCGGGCGGGTGGACGGAGCTCGCCGCCCGGTTGGAGCGCGCTGGCGCCGACGCGATCGAACTCAACTTCTACCAAGTGGTCACTGATCCGGCCGTCGCGGCCGACCAGGTGGAGCGTGCCATGCTTGAAACGGTTGGCGAAGTCGTCGCCGCAGTGCGTATTCCGGTCGCGGTAAAACTGTCACCGTTCCATTCCTCGGTAGCGCAGTTGGCGGTCGCCCTCGAACTTGCCGGAGCGACTGGGTTGGTACTGTTCAACCGATTTTATCAGCCCGACGTTGACACCGATACGCTCGAAGTGTGTCCGACGCTCCGCTTGTCGGACCCCAGCGAGCTCCTGCTGCGATTGCGCTGGCTGGCCATCCTTTCGCCCCAAGTGCGCGGGTCGCTGGCGGCCAGTGGTGGCATCCATACCGCGCTCGATGCTGCCAAGGCGATCCTCACCGGAGCTGACGTCGTGCAGCTGGTGTCGGTGATACTCCGGAACGGGCCGCCGGTGCTGCATATCTTGCGCAAGGGTTTGGAATACTGGATGCGCGGCCACGGGTTCGAGACTCCAGAGGATTTTCGCGGTCAATTAAACCTTGCGCGCTGCCCCGATCCCGCGGCCTTCGAGCGCGCCAATTATATTCGTGTGCTGCAGAGCCGGCAATTCTGAGCCACGCAAGATTTGCACGGTGGATCGTTTGGCCCGCGCATCTTTTGCGGACTGCTGTGCATGGCTTGGCGCACAGCCCTGTTCGCTTGCGCGAAACCCGGACGGGGCCTAACCCGACAGTCATGCCACTCTCCGGGGACAGTCGCCATCCGCGCCAGCTGGTCGAGCAGTTGCGGCGTTCACAAATCTACCGCGATTACGAGAAGGCTTTTCGGGAGACCACGGGCCTGCCACTTAGTCTGCGCGCGGCCGAATCCTTTGACCTGCCCAATCGCGGGGATCCGAATGAGAACCCGTTGTGCACGCTCATGGCTGGCGCGAACCACAGCTGCGCCGGCTGCTTGCAGCTCCAGAAACGACTCACGGATTCCGCGGGCACCGAACCCGTGACCATGCGGTGTTTCGCCGGCCTGTCCGATTCGGCGGTACCGGTGCGCGTCGGGGAACATCTCATCGGATTTCTGCAGACGGGACAGATCATGCTGGAGCGCCCCGCAGCGGCGGGTCTGCGCCGGCTCAAGCGTCAGCTGCTGGACTTCGGGTTGGAGACGGATTTGAAACAGTTTGAGACCGCCTATCTCCTGACCCGGGTGGTGTCGCGAAAACACCATGAGTCGATCCTGCGCCTGCTCGCGATTTTTGCGCAGCATCTGGCCGCGATCAGCAACCAGCTCATGATGGGCGAGGAAGCTTCCGAGATGCCCTCCATTGCGCGGGCCCGGGCCTACATTTGCGAGCATCATGCCGACGAACTCACCCTCACCGCTGTCGCGCGCGCCGTAAACATGAGTGCCTTCTATTTCTGCAAAAGCTTCCACAAGGCGACTGGGTTGACGTTTACCGACTACGTGGCCCGCGTGAGAGTGGAGAAGGTGAAGCAATTGCTCCTTGATCCAAACAAGCGCGTCAGCGAAGCCGCTTATGAGGCCGGCTTCCAGTCGCTGTCGCAGTTCAACCGGGTGTTTCGCCGTATCACCGGGCAGCCGCCGACCGTTTACCGCGAGCAGTTTCACCCCTCCGCGTCGCTGCTTACGAACCCGGAAGCCCGGCTCCGGGCGGTTTGAGCCGGCATCGTCGCGTTGGGTGGCGGGGAAAATTCAACATTGCGTGGCAAACACGCCCATCTGCCCGTGGCGAAAAACTGCGTCACCGGAAGTTCGACTGAAGGGGAGGAACGCATTCGCGGGCTCGGGCCGGAACTGACAGAGGGCGCAGAAGGCTTCGATTTCCCGCCGCGCAATGTGCCCGAATACTTGGTCGACGCAGGCCAATGCGTCGTCCCGATTCGTGGACGTGAGCAGGGGAATTCCCGTTTGGATTATCACCAGCGTTTCGCGCAACGCCTGTTGACCGGCGGCGTAATAGGCTAGCAGAGGATTGCGGCCGCAGGGACAGACCGGCGCGGGGATGGGCGTGGGGTGGCGGCGGACCGACCATTCCGGGAGCGTCGCAAAAATGTCGTCCAGCGTCTGGTCGAGCAGGCGCACCAGCAAGTCCGGTTGGGCGAGCGGCGAGCTGACGCGTTCAAGGCGCAGCAGGCTTTCCCAATGCATCCGGATGGCCGGACGTTGGGCCTCGAAGGCCCGGAAGACAGCGGTTTCCACCCCCGCACCTTAACTGGAGCGACGGCGGCGGGCTCAGCATCGCTTGGCAATCAATGGCTTTATTTTGGCGTGTCGTGCCTCAATTTGCGGCGGGGTGGATCCGACGCAGGTCCTGTCGGAGCTCCGATTGGAAGGCGGGGTGAGCGATCGAAATGAGGGCGTCGGCCCGCTCGCGCAGGGTCAGGCCGTGCAGATTCACTGCGCCATATTCGGTCACGACCCAGTGCACGTGTCCTCGCGTCGTGACGACTCCGGCACCGGCGGCGAGTTGCAAAGTGATTCGCGAAACCTTGCCGCCGGCGGCGGTGGACGGGAGCGCGATGATGGGTTTGCCGCCGGGGGAAAGAGCTGCGCCGCGGATGAAATCCATCTGGCCACCGATGCCCGAATAGATGCGGTGCCCGATCGAGTCGGCACAGACCTGGCCGGTCAGGTCCACCTGGATGGCCGAGTTAATGGCGACCACTTTTGGGTTGCGGCGGATGACGGCGGTGTCGTTGGTCCAGTCGCACGGGTAGAAGGCGACGAGTGGGTTGTCGTCGACGAAGTCGAACAGTCGTCGGGTCCCGTTGATGAAGCTGGTGACGATACGTCCGACGCCATTGGCCTTGAGTCGGTTCGTCACGGAGCCGGATTCGACGAGGTCAACGATGCGGTCAGAGAACATCTCGGTGTGGATGCCGAGGTCATGTTTGCCGTGCAGGCGCGCAAGCACGGCATCGGGAATGCCGCCAATGCCCATCTGGAGAGTCGAGCCGTCTTCGATCAGCCCGGCGACGATTTCGCCGATGCGTGCTTCCACCGGGGTTTCGGGCGAAGGCTTGTGTTCCAGCAGCGGTCGGTCAGTCGCCGTGAAGACGTGGAGGCGGGCGAAAGGCAGCACATTGTTGCCGTGAGTGCGGGGCATCTGGTCGTTGATCTCCGCGATGAGGATTCGTGCGGTGGCGGCTGCGGCCAGGGCGGCATCGCACGACGTGCCGAGTGAGCACATCCCGTGGCGGTCGGGTGGCGACACCTGGAGGAGCGCCACGTCGAGCTTCACACTGCCATCGAGAAAAAGTCGGGGAATATCAGAGAGGAAAATCGGAATGAAGTCGGCGCGGTCCTCTGCGATGGCCTGACGCAGCGGTGCGCCGGTGAAAAGCGACACTGAGCGGAATTCCTTTTCACGGCCGCAATCAGCGAAGGGGGCTGGACCGGAAGTGTGCAGGTGGTAGAGCCGCACGCTTTCGAGATCGTGGCGCAGGCAGAGCGCCTCGATCAACGGGGTTGGGGTGGCACAGGCGCCGTGAATGAAGACGGTCGTTCCGCTGTGGACGAAGGCGATGGCATCGGCCGCGGACACGGCGCGATTTTTCCAGTTGGCGAGGGAATTATTCATGAGTTTTTCGGCAGTCTGGTCGCTCGGCGCGAAGGGTGACGGGCTGAAGTCTAGGCGGCATGGGCTTGCACGCGGGCTTGTTGAGTCGTGCCTAGTTTTGCCGGCGCGTGCAGCTGTTCGCGGTAAACGGTTGGTGACTGTCCGGTGATGCGGTGAAAGACGCGGTTGAACTGGGAGAGCGACTGGAAGCCGGCCTCATAGGCGGCTTCGCTGACTCGTTTGTAGGGATTGAGCAGCAGCAGCTTTACGGTCTCGATGCGCACCCGCGATAGGTAGGCGGTGAACGTCAGGCCCGTGCCCTTCTTGAAGTTTTTGCAGAAATAGAAGGAGCTCATGCCGACGGCCTGCGATACGTGGGCCAGCTTGATGTCCTCGCTGAGGTGCTCAGCGATGAAGGCGCGGGCGCGGGCAATGACCGGCGTGTCGGCCAGCGTACGCTTCACCATGAGCTGATTGCTTACCGCGGAAAGCTGTTGAGCGAAGATGGTCAGCAGACTGAGCATCGAATTATAGTGGCTCCGCTCAATCACGCGTGAGCGCCGGTAGGCGGCCTCCACCAGGGCAGGATTCAGGCTGGGGTCGAGGGTGGTCAGCCGAGCTGCCGCCCGGCGGGCGCTGGTGGCGGTCGGGCGCTGGAACAGGATCTGGCCGGTCTGCAGGTAAGCGACGATTCGGTCGCCGATGCGGATCGGCACGGCGGATTCATTGAGGCCGGCAAAGCATTCGCTCGTGGCCGCGTTCGTTTGCGCGGATTGTTCCAGTTGCTCCTGCAGCCCGAGACAGGCGGCACAGGTCTTGTTGCGGCCGGCGAGCAGGACACAAAGCCGGTTGCCTAACTTGGAACCCTGCATGGGCGGCTGGAAGGAACCGGCGGCTCGCAGGGCGAGCGGCAGACCAGTGATCGCCTGAAAGGCTCTTTGGTAGTCGCGGTAAATTTCGGAGGCCTGAAGCAGCGACACGAGCGCCCGGTTTTCCTTTTGCAGGTTCTCGACTGAAGTGATGGCGATAGTCGTGGTTTCCATGACGACGAGCATAGCAGCCTGGCGTGACGGGGGTAATTGGAGGCGCGACGGTTTCCGACTAGGGAAAAGCTTTAGGTCGTCTAGCAGCCTGTCGGACTTAGAAAATGAAGGCTATCTGGCATTACGTATTTGCCCGAAAAAATTTATTCGAAGGCGAATATCTATCTGTAGACGCCTTCAGTCGGACTGAAAAAAGCTGGTTTTCGGTTTTCCTCGGCGGTGATTCCGGTGGAAAGGATAATTG
>JAYVMJ010000429.1:0-5329 GCA_043759025.1 Verrucomicrobiota bacterium
CGGAAGACGCTTCACCAATCCCACGCGGGTATGAAAACTAAAAACGGGTTCCGTGTGCACCCGCGCGAGCAGGGAATGCGGGTGGGGAAGAATTCCGAATTGCAGGAGGCCGACGCGCACGGCGTTGAAAATGCTGCGCCCCGGCGTCGTTTCCAGTCCGGCGCTGTTGTCCGCGTGGACAAACAACCCGGCGGGATCGAAATCGGGGAATTTTTCCAGAACGTTGAGAAAAATCTGCCGTTGTTCCTCAGTGAAAACCGGGTCTTCGTCCGCGCTGGAGAAATGGGTGAAAACACCGGCCAATTTCACGCCATTGGCGGCTCGGATTTGTCCGTAGAGTTGGCGGGCTTCCGTGTGCCAAACACCGAGACGACCCATGCCGGTGTCGATTTTTAAGTGCACCGCAATCGGTTTCCCCACCGCACGGCCTACCGCGTCGAACCGGGCCACTTCTTCCGCCGAGGAGACGGTCGCGGCGAGTTCGTATTCGGCGAGGTAACGGTCTTCCTCCGGCAAAACCGGGCTCAGCAGCAAAATCGGCCAGTCGCCGCTCAGTTCCCGCAGGCCCATGGCTTCCGCCACGCTGGCGACGGCGAAAAGATCGGCGCCTGAATGCATGAGCCGCGCGGCGATCTGTGGCAAGCCGTGGCCGTAGGCATCAGCCTTTACGACGGCGACATATTTGATGTGCGGCGGCAGCGACGCGCGGATTAGCTTCAGATTGCGTTCCAGCGCGGCGAGATCGATCTCGACCCAGCAACGGCGTGGCAGTTGTCCGGTGGCGATCATTTTTTGTCGGCGGTTTCGATCGAATGGATGTGGGCCGGCGATTTTTTATATTCCGGCGCCTCGTGTTGAAAAGAGTCGGGGTTTTCCGTCTGCCGGAAAAGATCGGCCTTTTTCAAGGCGGAGAAAATCTTCGCCAAATCGTAGCTGCACGGCTTCGCGGGGCGGGGTGGGTTGACCCACGCCCGGAAATTTTCCGGTGTAACCAATTCGCCGTCGCCCAATTCAGCGGCCGAAACGCGTTGCAAAGGCGATCGTTCGCCATCGGCCCGCACGATTTGCCGGTGCCATGTGTCGCGGCGTGCGTCGGCGATCACGGCAAACGCGCGCGGGGTATTTTGCGCCCGTTCAAAATACCCGGCAATCGCCAGGCTTTGGTAGGCGAAGGTTGGCCGCAGTTTCAAAATCTGCCAGGTGCGCAGTGCCATCGCGACGGTGCGCACGCCGAGCATCGATCCCGGACCTTCACAATAAATGAAGCCGCCGATATCGTCCAAGCGCAGGTGCGATTCATCCAGCAACTCACGAGCGCAGGTGAAGATTCCGCGGCCTGCTTCCTGTGGAGTGGTCCGCCAGATTTCGGGGGCATCACGGCGGAGCAGACCGACCTGAAGTTGTGTTGACGCAGCGTCCAAAACGAGCAGATCGCGCTGGTCGGTCAAAAGCTGTGAAAGGGAAGGCATTACGCGATGGCCAGATTGGATTGGGTCGGGCGAAAGTCCATGCCGGTTTCGGAATTTCGGAGGGATGGAATCTGGCATTGACCGCTTGAGCAGCCGTCACGTAGCTTGACCGATTCAACCGACTCATCACCTCTGTAAATCATCGCCGTGAACGTTCAAATTACCGACATTAACGAGACTCGCAAAACGCTGACTGTTACCCTCGACAAGGGTGAAGTGGATACGGAATACCAGTCTGTGCTGGGTGATTTCACCAAGCAGGCCAATCTTCCGGGTTTTCGTCCGGGCAAGGCGCCGGCGGCCATGGTCGCCAAGCGCTACGGCAAGGAGCTGAAGGACGAGTTTAAGACGAAGGTGATTGGCAAGGCGTACCGCGACGGGCTTGAGCAGTCGAAGCTCGAGGTTCTGACGCTGGTTGACGTCGAGGAAGGCACGATTGAATCCGGCCTCTCCGCGGCGATCAAACTCACGGTCGATGTCCGTCCCGATTTCCCGTTGCCCGATTACTCCGCATTGGAAACCGAAATCCAACCCGCCGACCCGACCGACGCGGAAATCGACAGCACGATTGAAGCGCTCCGCGGCGAACGCGCCGATTTCAAGGTCGCGGAGCGTGCGGCGGCGAAGACCGATTACGTGCGTTTCGGCTACACCGGTACGCTCGACGGCAAACCGCTCGCTGAAATCGTGGGCGACAAGGCTATTTACGCCAGCGCTCCCCAAACGTGGGAGGAAGTCGACGGGGCCAATGAAGGATTGCTTCCCGGCGTTTCAAAGCAGCTCGACGGCCTGAAGGCCGGCGACAAGAAAACGGTCGAGGTCACTTTCCCGGCAGAGTTCGCGGCGGTCCCGGCGCTCGCTGGAAAGACCGTGCAGTACGCGATTGAAGTGCAGGAAGTCCGTGAGCGCGTGCTCCCGGCATTGGACGAAGCTTTTTTCAAGGCCAACGAAGCTGACGATCTGGAAGGATTGAAAAACCAGATTCGCAGCCGGCTCAAGATGCGCAAGGAACAGGAAAATCGTTCGGCGCAGCGCCGGCAGGTGACGGACGCCTTGGTCGCGAAGGCCAGTTTCCCGGTGCCGGACAGCCTGATCGCTTCCGAGCGTGACGGAGTCCTCCGCCAGTTTATCGAGGAAAACATGCGCCGCGGCGTACCGCAGGAACAATTCGAGCAGAATAAAAAGCAGCTCTATGACAGCGCATCGCAAGCGGCCATCGCTCGCGTCAAGGTTCAGCTCATCCTCGCAAAAATCGCCGAAGCCGAAAAAATCAAGGTCGACGAAAAGGATTTCAACAACTGGCTCATGCGTGAAGCGATGCGGAGCGGCCAGCGTCCCGACAAGCTGGCCAAGGATCTCGGCAAGGACCGCGAGCAGGTCCGCGCCGTCCAGCAGCAGATCATGTTCGACAAGGCCCTTGATTTTCTCGTCTCCAAGGCTACCGTAAAGACAATCACTACCAAAGCATGAGCTACGACGTAACAATCTGGGACAATAACGGTCGCGAAACGAGGCCGATGAGTGTGTTTTCACGGCTCCTCAAGGATCGTATATTATTTATCGGCACACCCATTGACGAAAACGTCGCCAATCTGGTAATTGCGCAATTGCTTTATTTGCAGATGGAGGACCCGAAGAAGGACATCCACGTGTACATCAACTCACCAGGAGGAATTGTTACCGGTGGAATGGCCATCTACGATACGATGAACTTTCTGCAATGTGACATTGTCACCTACTGCATAGGGATGGCGGCCAGCATGAGCACCGTGTTGCTAGCGGCCGGCACCAAGGGTAAGCGTTTTGCGCTGCCAAACAGTCGCGTCATGATTCACCAGCCTTCCGGCGGTGCAGGTGGCCAGGCTGCCGATATCGCCATTCAGGCCCGCGAAATCATTCGCTGGCGCAAGACCCTCAACGAGACCATGGCCCGGCACACGGGCAAGACGGCAGATCAGATTGAGAAGGATTCAGACCGCGATTATTATATGAGCGCAAATGAAGCCAAGGACTACGGCATTGTGGATCATGTCGTCGCCTCGACCCGCGATGCGACGCAAATTACAAAAAGCGCTGCGTGATATTCAAACTTCTTTAAAAAGCACCGCAAAGGTCGATTAAGATCCCATGGCTAAATCCTCGCGCATGACCCTCTGCTCATTTTGCGGAAAATCGCAGGCTGAGGTCCGTAAGATCATCGCAGGGCCCGGGGTTTATATTTGCGATTCATGCGTCAATGTCTGCAAGACGATCATTGACCGTGAGGTAAAGACTCCCGTCACGACGGAAGGAGCCAAACCGGCGTTCCGGCTGATTAAGCCCTCGGATATCAAGAAAGTACTCGATGACCATGTGATCGGGCAGGATCACGCGAAGAAGGTCCTGTCGGTTGCAGTTTATAATCACTACAAGCGTCTCAATTACGACTCCACGTCGATCCGCGATGCGGTGACGATGCCGACGGAGTTCAACGACGTTGAAGTTGAGAAGAGCAACATCCTGCTTGTCGGCCCGACCGGCTCGGGGAAAACGCTTCTCGCCCGTTCGCTCGCCCGAATTCTCGATGTGCCGTTCGCCATTTCCGATGCCACCACTTTGACCGAAGCTGGTTACGTCGGTGAGGACGTCGAAAACGTGGTTCTCCGTCTGCTTCAGGCGGCCAACTATGATGTGAAGAAGGCCGAATGCGGCATCATCTACATCGACGAAATCGACAAGATCCGCCGCACAACGGAAAACGTTTCCATCACGCGCGATGTTTCCGGCGAAGGTGTTCAGCAAGCGCTGCTCAAAATTCTTGAAGGCACGACGTGCAACGTTCCACCGCAGGGCGGACGCAAGCATCCGAACCAGGAATACATCCAGGTTAATACGTCGAACATTCTGTTTATCTGTGGCGGCGCATTCGTCGGCCTTGATGAAGTGATCAAGAAGCGCAAGGGCCAGCGGTCGCTCGGCTTTCACGTCAATGTCAAGGACCACGAGATGGGTTCCGACGAAATGATGCGGGCGGTGGCACCGGAGGACTTGATTCGCTTCGGCATGATTCCGGAGTTTATCGGCCGCTTGCCGGTGGTTTCGGTGCTCGACCAGCTCCAGGTTGGTGATCTGGAGAAAATCCTGCTTCGCACGAAGAACGCGATCGTCAAACAGTACTCCAAGCTTTTCGCCATGGACGGCGTTCAATTGCGCTTTACCCGCGATGCCGTAGTGGCGATTGCGAAGCAGGCGATTGAACTCAAGACGGGAGCCCGTGCCTTGCGCGCGATTTTGGAGAAGCTGATGTTGGAAGTTATGTACGACCTTCCGCAGCGCACCGACATCGTGGAGGTCATCATCGATCAAGCCGTCGTCGAAGGCCGGCGGAAACCGCAGATGCGGAAGACGGTGAGTAATATCTCTTCCGATAAAAACGCCGCTTGATCCGGCGGATCGAAATTAAATTTCAAACGGCGCATCCGAAACGATGCGCCTTTTTTATTCGCGGTGGGTTTAATACCCCGGAGCTTGTCGTCGACGGTGAGCGGGGCCGAACGGCTCCGGCGTTGATTGGAATTGTGGGAGCGAGCTTCCTCCTTCGCCAAGGCTCAGACCTCCCGATCCCGAGGAATGAGGGTGAGCGCAACTTCACCGCGAATGCCTCTGCGGTGGTGGCACCCCGACCTCCGGGCGGGTTTTGCCGCGTGAGCCGGTGCCCAGCGCGCCCGGAGGTCGCGCTCCACCTCGATACAGTTCATTCCCTGTGGGTCCGATACCTCGAGGCTTGCTTCGGCTTGGTTGGGAAGTGGCACGGGCCTCTGGCCCGTGGGCCCGGGCGAACACGGGCGGGACGCCCGTGCCACGGAGGAGAGCATAACTGA
>JAYVMJ010000430.1:0-2526 GCA_043759025.1 Verrucomicrobiota bacterium
TCGATCGTTTCGAGGCCGCCAAACGGCCCCTCACCGAATTGCCGCAGATTCTTTCCGTTCCCCAAGTGGCACAAGCCAAAGCCACGTTGGAAACGCTCCACGAGCAACGCGTTCTCCTCGAGGAGCGCTATCTCGCCCGGCATCCTAAAATGAAGGAAAACGAGCTCCAAACCATCGAGGCTCGCCGCCAGCTCAATGACGGCATCGCCAAGGCCGTGGCCGAACTCCGGACCAACCACGATGTCGCACTTCGCTACGAAAAACAGCTGCGTTCCTCACTGAGCGATGCCGAAGCGAAAGCGCGTGATTTGGACAAAGTCACGGTTGACTATGGGTTCCTCGAGCAAAACGTGCAGGCCAAACGTGCGACCTATGCCCGGCTCACTGAACGGATGAACGAGGCCTCAATCACGGGCCAGATGGATAACATCAACATCCGGGTCTTTGATTCCGCCTGGGTCCCAAGCGTACCGGCCGGAAATCCCCTCAGTATGACTCTGATCATCGCGGTGTGCGCTGGCGTCGCCTGCCTCCTCGTATTTCCGATCGCCATCGGTTTGTTCGACACCCGCATCAAAACCACCGGGCAAGTGGAATCGGTCCTCGGGCAGAAACTGCTCGGAGTGTTGTCCCGCATCAAACAGCCCAACGCCGCAAAACGCGCCCAGGCTTTCCTGCACGACAAGGATGGTCAACTGACCGAGTCGTACCGCGGCTTGTATGGCGAAATTGAAATCGCATCCACCCTCGCCTACCCCAAGTCGCTGCTCATCACCAGCAGCGTACCAAACGAAGGGAAAAGTCTGATCGCCTGCAATCTCGCCTCGGTATTTTCCTCCCATGGCCGCCGCACGCTCTTGGTCGACTGTGATCTCCGACGGCCGGCCCTCCACCATTATTTTGAGACCGAAGGCAAGGAAGGTTGGATCCAGTGGCTGCAACAACCGGCCAGCGAACGCCCTTCCCTCCCGACCGCCATTGTGAATCTCGCGCCGCGGCTCGACCTGCTTCCCGCGGGCGCCGTTCCTTCAAACTGCACGCAGATGCTGGAGCAGCTTTCCCACGCCGGGGTCCAAAAGCAACTGCTGGCGTCATACGACTTAGTCATTTTCGACACCCCGCCCGCCACGATTTTTCCCGATGCGCTGTTGTTGGCGCGCAGCTGCCACGAGATGATTTATGTCTGTCTCTTCAGCAGTGTCCGTCTCAACACGGTGAAACGCGCCCTGACCCACCTCGCAAGTTCCGGGGTCCATTGCCTCGGAGTGATCCTTAATTTGATGCCGGCCAATACCGAGTACGGTTACTACAACTACGGCGCAAAATCGGCGAAATACTACAAGACGTACGCCAAACGAAATCCTGCCTGAGCCCACCCCTGGCCAGCGCATTGTAACTTTGTTTCAGGTGAACATGCCTGTAATGCTTCAACGTATATCCGGGGGACTGATGGCCACGGCCTTGGTGGCGGGACCGCTGAACTACGCCTCCGTTCGTCCGGCCGGAACGTGGTTGATCATTTATCTGCTCGGTGCCGCCGCGTTGGGTTGGGCAGCCGGACTGGTTTTGGAACGGCGCATTCCCGTGACTCCCCTCCCCGTGCTAATAGGCCTGTTCACTTTGACGATCACGGCCTTGTTCTGGCTTTCTAGCTTCGCATCGCCGACCTCTGCCACCGAATTCACCCGCGTCCATCTCGCGAAAATAATCGCCCGCTGGCCGCACAGTGTGGTCGATTTTGACCCTGCGGCCGTCATTGCCTTGCACGCCGGATTGGGATTCGCGCTCTGGATTACCTGCGATCTCGCCCGCGACCGTGCTTGGATGTTCCTGTTCGCTGGGGTCATGTGCTCGACCGGAGCTGTCGCCGCCCTCGTGGCCATTGCTCAAAACATCACGCATGCCACTGGAATTTATTGGCGCAGCGCAGGCCCAATGCCAGGCAGATTTTGGGGACCATTCTTTCACCACACGTCGGCCGGAGCCTATCTCAATACCGTCTGGCCCCTCGCCGCCGGATTTGTCCTGATCGCAACCCGGCCGGGATTTTCGCCCAAGGCGAAGAAGGGCGTGCTCATTTCCGCCGGCGCCGTTCTCATGCTCCTCCTCGGCGCGCACACGACCCACATTTCCCGCTTCCCTCAGTTCGCGGCGGTGGTGGTCGCTGCGCTTTTCGCCTTTAGATTTTTTAGAAATAATTTTTTCCGCTTCCGTCCCGTCGCGCTCCTCATCCCGGTTGGGATCGTCGTCATTGCCGTTTGCGCCGGGCGCACCGATGAAATTGCCCGACGCTGGCGTCTGCTCGATTTCACCCCCGCTCACACCGTGCGCGAGATTCCTCCGGAGAATACGTGGCCAGGTCTGGTGCGTGACGATTTGTTGATCCCCAATATTTACGACGCAGGGGCACTGGGTGACCGCGGCGAAGCCCAACGGACCGCCCTGCGCGCCATCGCCGCCCAGCCGCTGAAAGGCCACGGCCCGGGCAATTGGTCCGGTGCCGCCAGCCGCTACAGTTCCGATCCT
>JAYVMJ010000431.1:0-2922 GCA_043759025.1 Verrucomicrobiota bacterium
ACCATCGTCATCGTCACCCACAACATGCAGCAGGCGGCACGCGTCTCCGATTACACCGCGTTCATGTATATGGGTGAGCTGATTGAGTTCGCCGAGACCCGCACGATTTTTATGAATCCCTCCAATCCTCAAACCGAGGCTTACGTCTCCGGCCGTTTCGGTTGAGAAAAGAATTTTGGTTAACCACTAATCCACACTAATCGCTTAGGGTATAATTCCAACTGACGGGCGTAATTCATTTCCCCCTTTCCCATGAAACGTTTTTTCGATGCTGAACTAGAAAACTTCCGGTCCCATTTATTGCAAATGGGCGAACGCGCGATGGATCAGACGCGCCAAGCGATGAAGGCTTTGCTCGAGGCGGACATTCCACTCGCGGACAAGGTGATCGCGGCGGACGACGAACTCGACAAACTCGAGGTGCAAATCGACGACGAAGCCATCCGCTACATGACGCTGCGCGGTCCGGTGGCATCCGAGTTGCGCGTGATCGTCGTAGGGATGAAAGCGAGCCACGATCTCGAGCGCGTGGGAGACGAGGCGACCAGTGTCGCACGCCGCTCGCGCAAACTGGCGATCGAACCACGACTGGAGCTTTATGCGGATCTGCTGCGGATGACCAATATCGCGTTGGATATGTTGCGCGATGCGCTTGATTGTTTCGTGCAGGACGACGAACACAAGGCGATGAGCGTGATCCGGCGCGATTCGGAAGTGGATAATTTGAATCGACTGCTTTACCGGCGGCTCACGAGTTTCATGATCGAGCGCCCGGAAACGATTTCCCGCGCGATTGAATTGATGTTCATCTCCAAATCCATCGAGCGCATTGCTGACCATGCGGTGAATATCGCCGAGGAAATGGTTTTTCTTTCGAAGGGGCAGGATATCCGCCACAGCGATATCGGAAAAGTTCCGCGCCTGGATTCGCTGAGTACGCCACCGGTTTGATTGCGCGCGCAGGCCGGTTTGCGGAGGGTAGGTTGCAAACTGGCCTCGCAACGTGGCGCGGCCAGGCGCGCCACATACGGCCAAACACCGGTGATGTCATGCACCCCGGTGCGTCGCGGTTCAGTGATAACCCATGAGGCCGCACAGCCGTTGGATCAGATAGCCGAGGAGGCCGCACACTGGCAGGGTGAAGACCCAAGCCCAGATAATGCGTTCTACGACGCCCCATTTGACAGCGCCAAAACGTTTCGCGACTCCCACCCCCATAATCGAAGTCGTAATCGCGTGGGTGGTCGAAAGCGGGATGCCCGAGAGCGAAGCGAGGTGGAGGATCAGCGCGGCGGTCGTTTCGGCCGCGAAGCCATGCACCGGCTGTATTCTCACCATTTTGTGACCCAAGGTACGGATGATGCGCCATCCGCCCGCGGCTGTCCCCGCCGCCATCGTCAAAGCACAGGTGACGATCACCCACTTGTTCACGACGAACTGGGGCGTTTGCAGGAACCCGAGCCAGGTGGGGACATTCTTGAAAGCACCGGATTTTGTGCCGGTAAAAAGAGCGAGAGCGATGACGCCCATGGTTTTCTGGGCGTCGTTGGAACCGTGGCTGTGGGCCATGAAGCTGGCGCTCAAGAGCTGAAGCTTGCCAAAGACATTATTTACCACCCGGGGCTGAAGCCGGTGAATCAGCATCGTCAGCAGAAACATCAGCGCGGCACCCCCAACAAAGCCGGCGAGCGGGGAGGAGATCATCGGCAGTACGACCTTGGGCCAGAGTCCGCCGGTCGCTCCCTTGGCGTCAGTGGTCATCCAATTCAAGACGCCCCAATTGTTGCCGGCCGAGGCGACGGCAGCGCCGCAAATTCCGCCGATCAGCGCGTGGCTGGAACTGGATGGCAGACCCAGCCACCATGTCACCAGATTCCAGGCAATGGCACCCACCAGTCCGGAAAAGATCGTGACCATCGTCACTACATTCGTATCGACCAAGCCATTGCCGATGGTGTCGGCCACGGCCGTGCCCATCAGGGCACCGGCCATATTGAACACGGCGGCCAGCACAATGGCTTGGCGCGGAGTGAGGACCTTGGTCGAAACGACGGTGGCGATCGCGTTGGCGGCGTCGTGAAAACCGTTGATGTACTCGAAAGCCAGTGCGGTCAGAAGAACGATCAGGAAAATAGTCATGGGGCTCGGCAGCGGGGCGGCGGTCGGGCTCAGGAATATTTCAGCATGATCTGGAACACGACCTGGCCGGCGTCACGGGCGCGGTCCACCGCGGTTTCCACGAGATCGTAAAGTTCCCTCAGGATAAAAACTTCCTTGGCGTCGAATGGGCCGTTGTACAGTTCCTTGAGCATCGCCAGCATGACCTTGTCCGCTTCACCCTCGGCGAATTGCAGGCGGCTGTTGGCATCCTGGATCCGGTCGACCTTGAGGCCCTTGCGCAATTCCTTCACCATGAAACCCACCTGGTCGACCGCTTCCGACAGCAATCCGACCTGGCGCTGCATGCTTTCCCGGGGCACCCGCGCCGGACAAATGGTCAGTCGCTCGACGATTTTTCCCACCGTTTTTGGAATCCGGTAGAGGGCCAGTGACAGTGCTTCGATGTCCTCACGTTCGAACGGGGTGACGAACGTTTTGCAGAGTTCCTCGGTGATCTGCTGGGTGATGCGCTTATCTTTCCGGCGGGTCTGGATGATCTCGTGGATGCTGGAGGCTTGGGCGGCGCTTTCGTTGCGCAGAATCTTGACGAGGAGATCAGTGCTGATGCGCGTTTCCTCCGCGCTCGCTTCCAGCAGGTCATAAAATTTTTCGTCCTTACCCAGCAGTTTCTTGAAGGATATCATACCAGTCACCGGATACCGGAAGCCAGCCACTAGGCGAGGCGAATTTTTACAAAAGTCCCGATGGTGGACGACGCGACCCTGTCATCAGTTTTCCGGGGCGGGAGAAACGCGGGCAACG
>JAYVMJ010000432.1:0-4194 GCA_043759025.1 Verrucomicrobiota bacterium
TTCGGCGGAATTGGCGCCGTAAAAATCGGGAAAGACGGCGCTTGGGTGGCAAAGGGCCATGAACTCCACCGCATTCAGCCGGTTAAGGTTGCCAAAGTAGTCGATACCACCGGCGCGGGTGATTCTTGGGCCGGCGGATTTCTCTATGGCTATTTGCGCGGTTATTCCGCTGCTGCAGCCGGGGCTTTGGGATCAGCCTTGGGCGCGGAATGCGTCCAGCACCTCGGACCAGCGATTCCAGAAATGCATTGGCCACGCCTGCGCGCCTTGGCGGAATCGCTCAAATAGCGCAGCGCCTTGGGTTCGAACCGTTCGGGACCGATAACTCAGATTCTTTGGTCGTGTAGAGAAGAATGTTTCCACAACGGAACGGGAAACATTCAGCGGGGACGTTGTCTCAACGTGCACCCCGCAATGAGATTCCTCGGTTTCAGCCTGTTATGTGTAGTTGAAACCGTGTCGTTGTTGGCCGACCAACCGTCCGGCAACAACGAGACAGTGAAACTCTCTTCCCGCCTTGCGGCGGAAATCCGGGCTTCGCTTCCCCAGTATTCGTCTTCGGGCGCGACGCCATCTCCAAAAACGGAAAAAACCTCTCTCGACCGTTCAGATTTATTGGTGTTGCCGAAAGTCATTGTAAATGACCGACCGCCGCCGCGAGTGGACCCGAATGACATAATGACCAGCAAGGCGCTGGACAAAAAACTCGCCCGCGACTTCAAGAATTCGCTCACTGGGTTGGATGCGATTTTGAATGGATTTTCCATTCCACTGGTGGGACCCTCGATGAAAGCCCGGGGTCGCGCGGCGTACAAGGCGCGTAAGCGGGGCGAGTTGAATGACTTCATCCGCTCCACCAGCGCCGCCGACGCCAAGGGCGGCGCAAAACTGAACGATGCGGCCAAAGAAATGGACAAGGCCGAGGATTGGCAAAACCGTGTGACCGGAGGTAAGTAACGCAGCGATTTGTTCCACGAAATCCGCCGCGATTTGTGTGGGCATTCGGGAAACATCCCGGCTAGATCCGGTCTATACTTTATATGAAATACGCCGGTGTAGTTTTAGCCCTGACCTTGGGAGCGCTCCTGCCCGCTGTGATCGCACAGCCGCAGCCGGATCCAAGCGCCCGGCAAAAAGAGGAGAAGTCTCCCGCGGAAGCGACGACGGCGGCGAAGCTTTCACCGGAAGTATCGGATAAACTGAACGGAAAGCTACCCAAGTATGATCCAGCTGCAACGGCTACAGCAGAAAAGGAAAAGGTGGCGGCGAGTTCTACCAGCGGATCCTCGCCGACCGGAACGCTCGACGCTCCCACCGATCCAGAGATGCTCCATCTTAACAAAGTTACCGTTACACCACGCAAGCGCCCACGGCTCGGTGACGATGTGATGATGAACAGCAAGGCTTACAACGATAAGCTCGCGAAAGAAAAGCTCAGTTCCCTTGATCGAAATGTGCTGAACAAATTCACGCTGCCCTCTTGGTTTGGCGGGGTCTCGGCAGCAGAGCGCGCACGTGAAGAACGTGATCGTGAACAACGCACGCAGATGGCCAATGATGTATCCGGTTTGGCGAAGGTCGTGGAAGTGACCGATCCGGCCCAAGCCAAGGTACTGCGCGACGCGATAAATCGGCCTTAACAGCAGGCGTCAGTCATCGGCTTCGTTTAGCAAAGCACGGGCAATCTGCGCCCATTCTTCGTCGAGCTCGCTCCCGGAAGGCGCGCGGCCAGTAAGCCGATACCAGTATCCGGCGTTGGTTTCGTCGCCCTCTTTTCGGTGCAAATAAGCGTGAATCCACGCACCCTCTTTGCCGCTCGTTTTCTGCGCCAACTCGTGCGCTCGGTTCCACTCTCCGCGACGCTCATACCACAACGCCGCCAATGCCGGCCCAAGTTTTCCCGGAGGTGACGCTTCTTGCACGATCGAAAGCAGGAAATCGGCAAATGACATTTGCTCGCCCATTATTCTTTGATTCACTGGAGGAACGTCGGTGTCACGACTCAATTTTCATGGCCCAAACAGAAATCACCATTTTACGGGAATTATTAGCGACCGATTCGGGCTACGTGTCCGGCACCCGGCTCGCCAAACTACTGGGAATCTCCCGGGTCGCAGTATGGATGCAGCTGCAAAAACTGACCAAAAAAGGATTCACCTTCGAAGCGGTCCGGAGTCGAGGGTATAAATTAACCACCTCTCCAACGCAGCTGCATCCCGGACTGGTTCAGGCGTATCTTTCGACACGATCGCGCGTCCCCGAGCTTCTTTGTTTCGATAAGATTGACAGCACAAACAGTGAAGCGGAACGCCAGCTGGCCGGAAATTGCAATGTACCGCTCGTCATCATGGCCGGTGCCCAGTCGCAAGGCCGCGGACGGCGTGGGCGGCCTTGGCATAGCCCGGCCGCGGGAAATCTCTATTCGAGCTTTGTGTTTCGCCCGGAATTGGAGCCGGAACGGATGCAGGATTTCACACTGTGGATGGGGCTGAATATCTGCGAACTCGTCGCAAATTTTTGCAAAATCATGCCTGGCCTGAAATGGCCGAACGATCTTTTCGTGAATGGCCGGAAAGCGGGCGGAATGTTGACCGAAGCCAGAATCGACGCAGACCAAATCCGCGAATTGGTTTTTGGGCTCGGCCTGAATCTCAATGTCCGGGCAGCGGATCTGCCGGAAGAACTCCAACGCAGTGCCACATCGCTCGCCGATGCGACCGGAGAACTGATCGATATCAACAAGTTCGCTGCCGCCCTGATTGGTCGCGTGTTGTCCGCCTTTACACAATTTGTTGAAGGTTCTTATCAGGAAAAGTTCGAGGAGCTTTGGCTGCGCTACGACGTTTTACGGGGCCAGGCGGTTTCCGTCAGTCAAGGCACCCGTGTCCTCTCCGGAACCGCGACGGGAATCGACAAGGAAGGGTCGCTTCTGGTGCGGTTGGAGTCGGGGCGTACGGAACGGTTTCGCGCCGGCGAGGTCACGCTTGCGAAGGAAACCGTCGCCCAAGGTAATTAGGAAGCTTGCCCGCGGCGCGGATTCCCCGTGTAAATAACCGCGCTTTCTTACCACCCGCCGAATGGCCGAAATCCCCGACATCACCATTGAGGTTGCAAATCTCAAAAAAAGCTACGGATCGCTCCACGCGGTCAACGACCTCAGCTTCAGCGTAAAACGCGGTGAAATCATCGGACTGCTCGGACCCAACGGAGCCGGGAAAAGCACGACGATGCGAATCCTGACCGGCTACATGCCGGCAACCTCCGGATCGGTCCGGATCTGCGGCTTGCCCGTGGCGAGCCAGTCGGAAGCAACCAAGCGGTTCGTGGGCTACATGCCGGAGAACAATCCCCTGCCCGAGGAAATGCGCGTTTCCGAATATCTTTGGTTTCGGGGCCGGCTCAAGGAAATGCCCCGGGCCAAGCTGCGCTCACGCATCGATGAAGTGCTGGAGCTCTGCGACCTGAAGCGAAACCGGCACCGCATTCTTGGACGCCTTTCAAAGGGAAATAAACAGCGCGTCGGCATCGCGGAAGCGATTCTGGCGGAACCGCCGGTTATTATCATGGACGAACCGACCATCGGTCTCGATCCACACCAGATCATAATCGTGCGCGATCTCATTGCCAGCCTGCGAGGACGGATGAGTGTCATCATTTCCAGTCACATCCTGCCCGAAATCGAAGCCACCTGTGATCGCGTCCTCATCATCAATAGCGGCCGGATTGTCGCCCAAGGCTCTCCCTCCGAACTACGCCATGAGATTTTTGGCCATACCAATTATCGAGTGGAATTCGCCGGCGATATCGCCGCTTTGGCGAACCAATTGTCCGCCATTCAGCCCACGCTGAAAGTCGCGTCGATCGGCGACGCGGACAGTAACGGATTTTGCGTGGCCACGCTCACGACGGATTCGAGTGCGGAGCTGGGGGAAATTCTCCTGCAGACCCTGCCGTCGCAAGGATTCCGAATCCGCTCGCTCGCTCGCTCGCATCCGTCGCTGGAAGACGTTTTCCTCGCCGCCACCCGCCGCAGTTGGGATGCCCGTTTGCCGGACAAGAAAAACGGCCAGGGCGACCATCGCGATCCCTTGCCTAACGCCTGAGAAGAGCCATGCGCCATTATCCCACCATCCTTTCGCAAGAAATCCGCGCTCTACTATTCAGCCCGATTACTTACGTCACGGCCGTTTTGTT